>DASVVZ010000287.1:0-2409 GCA_036389875.1 Pyrinomonadaceae bacterium | reverse complement strand
CGATGAAAGCGAAGCTGTTTTTCATCTGCGGGCTCTTGGTTGCTCTGGGCGCAGGCGGCGCGGCGTCCCGGACTCTTCAGAATTCTTATCCGGAGCCGCCTGCCGACAAGGGTCTCATCTATCTGGCCGACAGCGGCAACGCTTTGACGGCTCTGCCGTTTGAAACCGCTTCCACCCCTTTGCGCGTGCAGGAGGTTGCGCGTTCGGACAAGAGAAGCTATCTGGAGTTGCCGGGCCAGCACGCCGCGACCGTCATCAGTCAGCCGAGCCCGCGCTTCTACCTCTTTGTAAAGGACGCGCAGGGCGTGCGGCCTCCATTTCTGGTGCGGCTCACGGAAAAGAAAAAGAATCGCCGCGTTGAGGCTCTGACGCAGAAGGGCCTGAGCGGTTTTGCTGTTCCGTCGGAAGAGATAATACGCCCCCGCCTGCTTGTCTTGAAGCGCGAAGATGGTATGCTCTTTATGCAGGTTAGCCCGCGCGACCCGCTCGCGCCCGGCGAATACGCTTTCGTCGGCGCAGACCCTGCGCGCATCGTAACTTTTCGCATAACAGCCGAATCGAACCCGTAGATTCTGATAAAAAGGTAAGCTTCAGCAAATGACCAACTCCGCTTTACAGGCCCGAGACAAAAAAGGCTTCTGGACGCCCCTGCGCGTCGCGTTTACTTTCGGCGTGCTGGCGCTGGTCGCCGCCTTTATGCTTCCGGCATGCCAGTCGGACGCAGTCCGTTCGCAGCCCGGCTCAAGCTCGGCACCGAACCAGCCGGCGGCTTCCACCCGGCCTGCTAATGCTGCTGCTCCTTCTGCGCCGAGGCCGCCGCTTCCGGCCAGCGTGCTCAACACGGAATTGAAGGATCTGGAGGGAAAAACCTTCAAGCTCTCGGACTACGCGGGCAAGGTCGTGATAGTCAACATCTGGGCCACGTGGTGCGGCCCGTGTCGCAAGGAGATTCCGGACCTCATCAAGGTCAGCAACGAGTACAAGGCGCGCGGGGTGGAACTCATAGGGATAACGAACGAAGACCCCGCTGACGACGAAGCCGTGGTCAAAGAGTTCGTGGCGGCGCAGAGCATTCCTTATCGTATAGCCTGGGGCAACCGGGACTTCGAGGTCGGGCTGTCGCAGGGTAACGTCAAGAACGTAGTGCCGCAGAGCTTCGTCATCACGGGTGACGGGCGCGTTGTCGCGCAACTGACCGGTTTCAACCAGGAAACCACGCCGCAGAGGCTTCGCCAGGCCATAGAGCAGGCCCTCAATTCCAGGGGCTAGACTCAAGCAAAGCTCTTAACCCGTGGCGGGATTAGAGTCTCGAAGCCGAAGTTAAAAGCCCGGGCTAATGTAGCCAACATCGAACAAGATTCGATAAAGCTAATCTGGACGAGACTGAAAAACAGATGAAGCGGCGAGAAAAAGGTGATTCTTCGCGCCGCTTCATCTGTTTTCTGCTTAAGTCTTAACGAGAGCTACTTTGTATCGCGCTCGTGTTGCTGTTTCAGCTCGCGCTCGCCTTCCTTGCGCATCTGTCGACCTTCGCGCTCAAGCTGTTCGTCCTGAAGCCCCTGTGCGACGCGCTCCTTTGCGCTGCCTTCGGCCCGCTTCATCTCTGCCTCCACGCGCTCTTCCACCTGGTCTATGGGCGCTGGCTCGCCCTCATCCTCCTGCGTGCGAACTTTGGCTTTATCAATCTCCATGACTGCCCTCCCGCGATAATTGCTGAATGCTTTCAGGCATGCATGGTCTCACTATTTACGCGGCAAGGTCAAATTGTTGCCTCCCGCGCCCGCCCTGTGCGATACTTCCAAATGAACTGGCAGAGGCTCTGGCTCGCACCTTCCGGAAAAGGATTCAACGCGAAGCTTCTCTTAAAGTTTTCAATAAAAGACAAGAGGTTCCCCCAATGACTCAGGAGATCAGTCGTTTACTCTCGAGCGGCTCGGAGCAAATCGTGCGGAGCTGGTCTGAAAAGGTCATGTCAGACCGCCGGGTGCAATCCGATGCACAGCTCTCTTACATACAACTCATAGACCACATCCCGCAGATAATAGATGAGCTGAAGTACGCCATGGCTACGTCCCCGCCCGAAGAGTCTCTTAAGGCGGCTGACAAACACGGGCGTCAAAGGTGGCGGCAAGGCTATGAGCTGAAGGAGGTCATACGCGAGCTTATACTGCTGCGCGCGACTCTTCTTGAATTTCTGGAAACCTATCGCGGCGCTATACGCCAGCACAATCTGGATCAGCTCACACGCGCCTACCGGCAGATAAACTGCTTCATAGACGAGGAGCTTTACAAAACTGTAGAAGCCTACCTTGAAGCCCCTCAGGAATCGCCCATGATCGAAAGCGTAGTATAAGACGGAAGTAAAAAGGCGAAGACAGGTGAGTGGTGAATAGACAGAACCGTTCTGTC
>DASVVZ010000286.1:0-8309 GCA_036389875.1 Pyrinomonadaceae bacterium | reverse complement strand
CCGCGTCCAGAGCTTGCGCTCGCGCGCGACGGCGAGGCCCATCGCGTCGAGGTCGTCGGGGTCGCGCCCCTCTTCGACGAGGCGTTTACGTGCAAGCTCTCGAAAGCGCGCTGCCATCAGCGAGTCGCGCGCCTCGTCGCGCACGCGCACCGCGAGCTTTTCGCAATCCCTGATTTCGTTCTCGACCGAAAACTCGACGCCCGGCATCTCCTCGCGGCGTGGGAAATAACCGACCACAGGGTCGCTCTCCCAGACCGGCCCTGAGCGATTTCCGGCGACGAAGCAGGTCGAGACGTGGACGAGCGCCGGACGCTTCATTCGTTTGACGAAATCGACGACGTTGCGCGTGCCCGTCACGTTCGTCCTGAGCGCGCTCTCTAAGGTCGGGTTGAAAGTGACGTTCCCTGCGGAGTTGATGACGACATCCACGTCGTCGGCAATCGCCTGCGCTTCTTCCTCCGTGAAGCCGAGATTGTCTTCGCCTATGTCGCCGCCGACGATTGATACCTTGTCGCGTATGAAGCCGTCGAACGCGCCGCCGTAACGCTCGCGCAAAGGGTCAAAGGGCGGAGCCGTGATGACGTTGTTCCAGAACCTCGTCTCGCTCTCTTCCTGCGAGCGAGCGCGCACGGTGACATAGACGCGCCCGACGTTCGGAAAGCGATGCAGGAGCATCGAAAGCGTGACCTTGCCCAGAAAGCCTGTCGAGCCGATGATGAAAATATTCCGGCCCTGATAAATTTCTGTAGGAGATAATTTCAAGCTACCTCTACTCCATATCGGCTATGCCAATCATAGGCTGGTGCAGCATCGTAATCTCTGCTGAGCGCCCCATGAGGCTGCGCGCCATCGCTATAGCTTCCGTCAGGTTATCGGCACGATCCCAGCCGAGCATGGCCGGGACGTGCGCGTTCTCGGCCCCGGCCGCTATGACGTGGCCGACGTGCTGGCGGCCGTTCTCGCCCCAGTACCACATGAAGAAGGGATGCGCGCCGTGATATGCGTTGCCGCGGCGATACATCTCAACGTAACTGGGGTTGCTGGCGAACTCGCGCTCGTACTTGTCGCGCAGGACATCGGCGTCGCGCGTCTCCGGCAGCAGGCGGTTAAAGAACTCTATGTAGCTGGGATGAAATTCGTGATCGAACTCATCATAACAGGGGTGATGAAGAATCAGCACGCCGCCTTTCTTCAGAAGCGGCTTGTTGCGATAGAAGTTGAAGTGGTAGCCGAGAGCCATCACCTGCACCAGCAGCGGATTCAAGATAGAGTAGACATTATAAGGCGAAATGTCCGGAATGCCCGTAATCAAAATGTCGCACTGGCCGCGCACGGGGATGGCGTACTGCTGGAAATTCTTCTCCAGAATCTTTTCATGCACCTCTTCGGTGCGCCCAGCATAGCAGGCAATCATCTCGTACTGTGACGGGCGGGAGTGCAGAAGCTTCCGGCGCGCGGGCCTCGGAAGCTTTGACATGGTGTAGCGCATCGCCTCGAACTTCATCCTGTCGAAGGCCGAGAAGTCATCCTCGTTCTTCAACAGGAAATCCATGTCGCCTTTGTACATGCGATTGTTCAGCGCCGTCTCTATGTGGAAAACCTTCATGTGCTCGTCAACGAGCTTGCCCAGGCGCTCCACCTTATGGTTCAGAGCGGAACGCTTCGGATCCATGTAGCTGTCGGAGTCGCGTATCGTCTGCGGCTCGTGATGCGCGCGTAAACTTTCGTAGTCACAAAGCCCCACGGCGACGGACTTATGGCCGCCGTCCATCGGCACCAGATTGATGTTGACGTAGATGACAAGGTCGCTCTCGGAGCAGCGGCGGTTGATGCGAAGCGGCTCCTTGTGGCGCGTCTCGCCCAGGACCACCATCCCGTCCGGGTCCTCCGCGTCGTGGTTATAATAGCGGTCCGGATAGAACTCCTCGAAAATCTCCGCGCCGACCATTCGCTTCATCTCCCACGCGGTCATCTTTCTGTGAAGCGAGTTGGCGATGATTATGTGAACGTCGTCCACGCCGTGGCCCGCGAGCATGTCCAGCACGATTTCCAGAACCGACTGGCGAATGTCCGGCGTGGCCATGGGAGGTAGCGGCAAAGAGATGTCGTCAACACAGATCGTGACCTTCATCCCCGGATAAAGCTGCGCGAAGAGCGGGTCACAGCCCAGCGGACGGTTCAGGGCGTAGCGTATGGCCGCCTCGCGGTTGGGCAGGCCCTTGACGGGCGGGTTCGGGTATATCACGCGCGTGCCTATGGGCAAGTCTTCAAGGATAAAATCCTCGCCCGAAGGCATAATGCGCGGCGCGCTGTCCCGGTCAATGTAAATAACCGACTCGTGTGTTTTTCTTCTTAGTTGCAAACTCATATTCGATTTTGGATTTTAGATTTTCGATTAACGGATTAAAGCTGTTCAAAACTTTGTCGCTCCAATCCAAAATCTAAAATCACTTCAGGTTAAGTATAGGCCAATCGTGATGAAGCGCCGTCTGGCGCAGGCGCATGTCTGGGTTGACGGCCGCCGGGTGGCCTACTATGGAGAGCATGGGCAAATCAGACATGCTGTCCGAGTAGGCGTAGGAGTCGTTGAGGCTTATGCCTTCGCGCTCCGCGAACTGTCTAATCCATGATGCCTTGGTTGCGGCGGCCAGCACGGGCGGAAGCAGCCGCCCGGTGGCTATACCATTGACGAATTCCAGGCGGTTCGCCACGTAATCCTTTATCCCCAGGTGCCTCATCAGGGGCTCGACCGACCAATCGAGCGCGCCTGTGACGACTACCTGCCGGAGCCCCAGGCTGCGTGATTTTTCAATCAGCTCGTAAGCGCCCGGAAAGACCGCGGGCTTTAAGACCTCTTCATAAAGCTCTTCGGCAAAGAACCTGAGCCGGTCTTCCGATTCGCCCTTGTAGCGCTTGAAGAAGAGGTCATTGAAGACCTTACGGCTGTAAGCGTCCGTCACGGCAAAGAGCGGGATGCTCATGAGCGTCGTCGCGCTTTTTCGTATGCTCTTCAAGAGGCTTTGCTGGTTGCGCGCGTAGAAGCCCAGCGTGTGAACCAGGTTCGTACTTACAAGTGTTCCTTCTAAATCGTAAAAAGCAGCCGCCGCCAAACTCTCATCTCCTGCCTGCTGGCAAAATTTTGGTACGGGCTGCGCCTTCAAGACACAATGGGCGCATGGATGTAGTCGGTGAAATATACCCTAAACGGATGCTTTTAGGTAAGCGGTCGTGTAAAATGACCATCCACTTTGAAGCTTATCTTAGTGAAATATAAGGATTTCAAGAGCTTTGAGCGCAGACTGAAAGTTAATCACATGACGAAAAAAATAATCCCCCGCTTACTGCTTTTCATCATAATCACAGTCTCAGCAGCTTGCGCCGCAAACTCTACGGCCGAAAGAACCGGGCCGCCGCCCGCAGGCACGGCAGCCGAGCTAATCACACGCGCAGACCAGCTCTACAATGAGCGCGCAGAGCTACAGAAGGTGCGCGAGGGCCTCGTTGCCCTCAGGCAGGCGCGCGCAGTCGAGCCCGGTAACTACGAAGCCGCCTGGCGGCTGGCTCGGATGAACTATTTTCTGGGCGAGCACACGACGGACAGCTCCGAGCGCGACAAGGCATTCAGCGACGGCGAAGCTGCGGCGAAGGAGGCCATCAAGCTCAATACGAACAAGGCAGACGGCCACTTCTGGCTGGGCGCGAATCTGGGAGGCCAGGCGGAGCATTCGGCCCTGACAGGGCTCGCGGCCGCACCCGACATACGGCGCGAGATGGAGGCGGTGATAAAGCTGGATGAAGGCTACATGCACGGCTCCGCCTACATGGTGCTGGCACGCATAGACCTTGAGACGCCGCCCGTCATGGGAGGCGACCCAAAGCGCGCCGTGGAGCTTCTGGAGAAGGGGCTGAAGCTGGGCGAGAACAACCCGCTCCTGCGTTATTATCTGGCGCAGGCTTACCTCAAGACGAAGCGCAACGAGGACGCGCGTAAGCAGCTTGAGACTGTCATGAATATGCAGCCCGACCCGAACTACCTGCCGGAACACGCGGACGCCGTAAACAAGGCGAAGGAGTTGATGAAAAAGGTCTGAGCCGGAACTCATCCCGTTCAACCGAACTAATCTCTTATGAGCCAGCCCAAGTGCTCCTGCGCCTCATTTCAGCATCTGGAAGGCGCGAGCGTGCCCGCCTACATAAAAGCTTTTCTGGATAAAGCCGCAGCGCCGGGGAAAGACCTCTTTCGCTGCCGCGCGTGTGGAAGACTCTGGGAAAAGCACGCGCCGGATGAGAAGAGAGCCAGACCTTCTCTGGTGCGACTCGGCGGCGGCTCGGATTGAAACTCTGTTTCGCGTCAATTCGTTCATTCCACTGTGAAGTCCCGAATACAGGTTGAGAGAGGTTACTGAAGAATGGTAACGCAAGTTGAAACGATTGAGGCTCCGATAGCTACAGCTCAAGTGGAGCAGTGTTTGAACTGCGGCGCGAATTTAAATGGCGAATACTGTCACCGCTGCGGCCAGAAGAGGAATCACCGCCATGAGTTTTCAGTCAAGCACTTCTTCGGACACCTGCTGCATGAAATCACACACCTGGATTCCAATAAGATTCTCAAAACCCTAAGAGACCTGATAATCAGGCCGGGGCTTCTGGCCGCAGAGTACCTGGCCGGGCGAAAGGGGCGCTACATCAACCCCATCAGGGTCTACCTGACATTCAGCGCGCTCTATTTTCTCTTCGCGTGGGGTGCGCTTCTGGATTTCAGGGGCGTCCCAAGAGAGTCGTTCAGACCGGCGCGGGTCGTCGCTATAGCAAAGAAGAAGGGCGTGGAGCCCCAGGTCGTGGTTGATAAGATTTTTCAGAAGGCTGAGAAATATTCGGCCGTGCTGCGCTTTGCCAGCGTGCTCGTGTCAGGGCTTTTTCTGTCGGTTCTTTATTACGGGATGAAAAGATATTACATGGAGCATCTCATCTTTTCGCTCTACTACTATTCCTTCGACTTCCTGTGTAAGACACTGTTCGCCGTGGTGATTCTGGTCTCGTCATCGGCGGGCATAAAGCTCTCCGTACACATGCTGGATCTCTTCTACCCGGTGGCTTTTATCTACCTTCTGTTCGCCCTGAGAAGAGTTTACAGGGAGTCCTGGGGAAGAACCCTGCTCAAGTCCGTGGTGCTCTTCGTCTGCGAGGTGCTGCTGTTTATGGCTGTTAACATGATTGGCTTTATCGCGGCCATGATGCTGGTCTGATGCGCTACATTCTCAACCCCAGCTTCAGGTAGGGAAAGGGAACGTGCTCGGCGTCACGCCCGGCATCGTGGAGGACGGCCAGCATTCGCCCGGCACCCGTGTAATTGAGCGAGTGTATAAGAATGGTTGCGTCGCGCTGGCTGTCCGTGTGGCGCGAGAGCCATAGCGCAACGGCATAGCCCGTGCGCTCGTCGTCCGGCTCGTTCGAAACGTAATGTTCTTCCGTAAGGTCGTGGTCGAGTAGAATCAAGGTGTAGTCGTGCTCTCCGAGCCAGGCGATTGCCTGGGCCACATCGCAGGTAACATCAATCGTGCGGCCCGAAAATTTCTGATTGAACCAGTCGCAGCGCCCGGCGTCGTCCTCAACAATCAATATGCGCTCCGCATCTTGCCCGCTCATTGAATATTCTGCGCCCTCTTTAGCTCTTCCAGCGTGCGCTTGAGTGATTCAAGACGCTGGCCCGCTTCGCCAAGCTTTCCTTCAGCCGTGAGCCGCTGGTATTCGGCCAGATCGTCTGCGGCCTTTTTGATTAGCTGCTGCACGTTTGCGGGCTGCGGCTGCTGCTGCGTGGTCTGTGAAGAGCCCTGCGTGTTGTCAGCGGCCTGTTGTTTACCCTGATTCTGTTTATTGTCCGCAACCTGCGGCTGGCTTTGCGCACCCCCCGAGTCCCCGAAGAGGTTCTTCAGCGCCTCTTCGAAGTTCGTGCCGTAGGCGAGCCGCTCCTGCGTTGCCAGCACGACCAGGCGCAGCTCGGGCATGGGGCTCTGCGCAGCCTGTAGGTAGATTGGCTCAACGTAGAGCAGGCCGCTTCCAATGGGTATGACCAGCAGGTTGCCGCGACGAACCTTGGAGCCCTGCTGATTCCATAGAGAGAACTGGCTCGAAAGCTGCGCGTTCTGATCTATGCGCGCTTCAATCTGAAGCGGGCCGTCAACCAGTCGCGACTTGGGAAAATCGTAAACGAGCAGCGAGCCGTAGTTCTCCCCGTCCGAGCGCGCAGCCATCCAGCCAATCATGTTGTTGCGATTCGACGGAGTGAAGGGCAGTATGCCTATGAACTCGTTCCTCTGCCGCTCGCCCGGCAGCTGCATGACTACATAATAAGGCTCTATCGGCGCCCTCTCCTGTCTTCCTTCCCGGTTCAGAGAAATCTGCTGCGCCACGCTCCAGACATCTTCGCGCTGGAAGAAGACCTTTGTGTTCTGCGTGTGATAAAGGCCGAAGACTTCGCCCTGCGTCTTGATGAGCAGGTCCGGGTAGCGAACGTGCGCGCGCAGGTCTTCGGGCATCTCGGAGCTGTCACGGAAGAGCGCGGGGAAAGCATTCCTGTAAGCGTTGATGATCGGGTCTTCCCTGTCGAAGACGTAGAAGCTGGTCGTGCCGTTATAAGCATCAATCACAACCTTGACGCTGTTGCGTATGTAGTTGACGCGCCGCTTGCCGGCGGCGTAGTGCCGCGAGTAAGGATAACTGTCAGACTCCGTGAAGGCATCAATTATCCAGAAGAGCCGCCCATCACTGGCGACGACTATGTATGGGTCGCCGTCATAAACCAGAAAGGGCGCGAGCTTTTGCGCACGTCGAAGTATGTTGCGGTAGATGAGCGCGCGGCTCTCCGGCGTCACATCATCCGAGAAGGGAAGCTTCGACAGGTCGTCCATCGCCCATGCCAGAAGCATGCGGCGCAGGCCGTTGCCTATGGCGATGCCGCCTGTGCCTTCATAGACGGTGTAGTTGTTGTCTTCGCCCTGCGGGTAGTTGAACTCCTTCTGCCTCGTCTTCACGTAAACGTTCGAGTCCGTGTTCTGGCCGAAGTAGATTTCGGGCCTGGTGACCTTGATTTCCGGCACGCTCGATTCTATGGGCATATTCGAGAGCGCGAAGACCGGCATGCCTTCCGTGGTAAAGCCGTTCGCCGTGTTCATGGTCACGCCGTAGCCGTGCGTGTATATGAGCCGCTCGTTGACCCAGTTGCGTGATTGCTCGGGCAGCTTCTGGTCGTCAATCTCGCGCGCGGCAATCATCATCTGTCTTATCTCGCCGTTAATCACATAGCGGTCAACGTCTACGTCTCGGAAATCATAGTAAGTCCGAATCTCCTGAATCTGTCGCAGGGTGTCCTGTAGGGCATCAACGTCCCAGAGCCTTATGTTGTCGAAGGTCGAGCGATTGGCGTCGCGCTCGAAGGCCGCTATCGTCGTCTGCGCCTCGTAGTCGTGCATCTTTATGCCGTCAAGGCCGAAAGCGCGACGAGTCCAGACGATGTTGTGCTCTATATACGGCGCTTCGCGCCCTAGCTCGTTCGGCTTGACTATGAAGCTCGTCACGTAAGCTGGTATGAGCAGCGCCGCGAAGAGGTACACGACTATGGGCAGCGCCAGCGCGGTCAGGATGAGACGCAGCCGCCGCTCCGTCAGTGCATTAAAGAGGAGCAGCGCGCAGGAGACCAGCATGACTATGACCGTGATGGTCAGCCCCGGAAGGAGATAGTTCGCTTCCGTGTAGGTGACGCCGGAAAAGCTCTGGTGGTCCTGCCACAGGTAATCGTAACGGGAAAGATATATGCGCCAGCCGAAGGTTAGCAGAAAGAGGAGGAGCGCGCCGGATACGACAGCGTAACCGGCTCTGCGCATCCCTGCGGGCACGCTTCGAGTGTTTCTAATCTTTTGCGGGATTGAGAGCAGTGCGAAGGCCAGCGATGCGCAGAGGATGACGAACGCCAGAAACATCAGTCCCGCGGAGATGGACTTGTGAATTGGAAGCGTGAAGAGATAGAACCCGAGCGACTTTTGAAAAATCGGGTCCGAGAGCGCCGTCACGGGCTGATTCATGTAGAGCGCAAACTGCTCCCACTCTGCGCTCATAGAGAGGCCTGTGATGAGAGCTATGACGATAGAGATTAACCACGCGGCCGGCCGTATGAAGCGAGCAGGCTCCACCGTCACGGACTGGTTGTTAATCATCACTATCCGCCGTTCCAGCGCGGTAGCGGCGAACGCTCGCTCAAGCAGCCAGAATGCGCCGCGCAATATAATCAGGGTCGCCAGAAGAAAGATTACGAA
>DASVVZ010000285.1:0-4213 GCA_036389875.1 Pyrinomonadaceae bacterium | reverse complement strand
AACCCGTTGCCTCGAACTTTCCCGGCCCGTAGCCTTCAGCGAGGAGATGGAATTGTAGCATCAGTGCGGGTTGAAATAGAATCGGAGCATGATTAAATAGGCTCGTTCTCTTTTTCGGAGAGAAGCTGAAAGGATTTGTATGTCAACGACCGATGTGGAGTTGCAGAGGCTTTTAGGAACGCTTTTTCAGGCTCACCCGTGGCACGGCGTGCCCGCCGCGCTGGACGAGCGCGGCCAGCTGAACGCTTACATAGAGATCGTGCCAACGGATGCCGTCAAGTACGAGCTTGATAAGGCATCCGGGCACCTGAGGGTAGACCGCCCGCAGCGTTTCTCAAGCATGTGCCCGACCCTTTACGGCTTTATTCCGCAAACATACTGCGGGCCGCGCGTGGGCCAGCTCTGCTCTGACCGCACGGGCCTCAAAGGGATAAAGGGGGACGGCGACCCCCTGGACATCTGCGTGCTTTCGGAAAAGCCTTTCACCCACGGTGACTTTTTCCTGCGCGCAAGGCCCATAGGCGGCCTGCGTATGATTGACGCCGTGGAGGCGGACGACAAGATTATCTCCGTGCTCGTGGACGACGTAGCCTACGGACACATAAGAGAGCTGAGCGAATGCCCGCAGGGCCTGGTTGACCGCATCAAGCATTACTTCCTGAGCTATAAGCAACTGCCGGAAGAGGCTCCGCGCCGCGTGGAAATCACGGACGAGTACGGCCGCGATGAAGCTATAGAGGTGATAAGCAGAAGCTTCGCCGATTACCGCGAGCGCTACGGCGCGCCCGAAAGCCGCCTCACAGAGCTTCGAAGATTGCTGGCAAGTGAAGGCTAAAGGATTAAGCTTTGTTGACCATCTCTTCAACGCCGCATTGCGGGCAGTAGAGAGTTTGACGTGTGGCATCGCGCCAGCGCGCAAGCGCCGGAGTTGAAAGCGCAGGCTCTTTAGTCTCCGCCTCGCCTTCCGTGAGAAAGCGCGCACGCGCGCCTACGACTGCACCGCGCGCCTCATCCTCCGCCATGCAGTGCCTGCACATCCAGCCGTAGCCTGGATTTATGAAGTGCTCTATCTCCATAAGAGAAAAGCTTAGAGGCCGCAGGTCGGATTCTCTCTCGACCCGCGGCCACTAAAACTCTGACCTCTGCTTTTACCGTTTCAGGTTGCCGCGGCGCTGCTGCTGCTGCTGGTCCTGATACTCGGTCAGGCGCACGGGCAGCGTGACGCGTCGATTATTGCGCAGGACTTCTACCTGAATGGTGTCGCCAATCTGGTGTTTATCCAGCACCTTGTAGAGGTCGTCGGAAGTATTCACGGCCTGGCCGTCAACGCTTGTGATGATATCGCCGAGCTCAACGTCGCCGTCCTCCGTCTGTACCAGCCCGCGTATGCCTGCGTTGGCGGCGGCGCTTCCCGGCACGACGTTGATGACGATCAGCCCGTCGGAGAGCGGCAGCTTCACCTGGTCTTTCAAGTCCTTAACCGCGCGAGTGCCTACGCCGAGTCGCGGGCGACGTACCGCTCCGTTCTGAATAAGCTGCGGCACAATGCGCTTGGCTATGTTGATGGGGATGGCAAAGCCCACGCCCGCTGATGCGCCCGAAGGCGAGAGAATCTGCGAGTTGATGCCAATCATGCGACCGCGCGAGTCCAGAAGCGGGCCGCCTGAATTGCCCGGGTTAATGGAGGCGTCGGTTTGAATAGCGCCTTCTATCGGGCGACCGTTGCGCGCGCGAAGCGGGCGCTGGAGGCCGCTGATGATTCCCGTCGTGAGCGTGCGGTCAAGGCCGAAGGGGTTTCCTATAGCCAGAACTTTCTGGCCTACGGCCAATTGGTCGGAATCGCCGAAGGGTATGACCCGCAATTGGTCTGCGGGCGCGTCAACTTTTATGATGGCAAGGTCTGTGTCGGGGTCGCCGCCGATTACCCGTGCCGGATAGGACTTATCGCCGCCGAAGCTGACTGTCAGCTTCTGAGCGCCCTCTACGACGTGATAGTTCGTCACTATGTGGCCCTGCGCGTCAATCACAGCCCCTGAGCCCGAGCCCTCGCCCTCCTGCACCGAGCCGAATATGTCGCGGCGGTAAGAGGTGGCGGAGATGTTGGCCACGCCGGGAGCAATAGCCCTGTAAACTTCTATATTGTTCTGCTCGTCGGAGGCCACAGACGGATCTGTGATTCCTGCCGGCGGAGTCTCCGTGTAGGCGGCTGTCTTCGGCTGGAAGCGGTTGCTCCAGCGATCAAGGCAGGCGATTGCTCCGGCTGCAAAGAGCGCCGAAAGCAGCGCGATGACCAGAATCTGTCGTGCGGAAATTCTATACATAGCTTTATTCTCTTCTTTGATATGGCGACGCGAGACGACCCCGGCGCGCCGGCCCTTCCGTTTATGTGGCTGGGTTTAAGATGCCCCAGCGCAATTTGCGGTTGTGCAGGCTGGCTATGGCAGGGAAAGCCAGGCGCAGACTATTACACCACACGCTGCAAACCTCAGGAGACGTACTTTCATTAACGTATTGCCGGGCGAGCGAGTTTAATAAAATTGAGCGGGCGGCAGCCAGTCTCTCCCTCTGGCCGGAGCCAAAAGTCCGGAAAGAGCCTCTTTTCAGAGACACACGGACGCCCCGGGGGAGTTTCAGTGACCTCTACTTTATTTCGTCCGCCGTGCCAAAAAGTTTCAGGAAAAGAGCGCGAGGGCCGCGTGCGGCAGGTTGCTCAGGAACGCTATGGCGGTCTCAGGCCCGTCCCAGCCCAGGGCCGAAAGCCCCGTGGCCGCGTGTACGAACATGAGTAGGAGGTAGATGCCGAGCGCGGCCTTCAGGCCGTGGCGCGCAAGCGGCAGATAAGAGCAGCGATAAAGGACTATGGCCGCGAAGGCCCCCATGAAAAGCTTGAAGCCCAGAAATGGCGCGTCGCCCATCTCCAGAAGCCGCGCCATCAACACGTTGCCTTCCGTAGCCAGATTGGCGCGCACCCAAATGAGCGTGAGCTGCGCGTCCAGCGCGTTCAGACCGAAGAGCAAAAGGCTTTGATAAAGGGCACTCATTGAGAGTTGTGCCTCCTTCGCGGCAAACTTTGTTTAACCCTCGCCCCCTTAAAGTCCGAAACCCCCAAACCTGACCGGCCTGGGGGTTTCGCTCGCTTACGGGAGTAACGAGACGAGAAACGCCTAACTTTGTACTAGGTAGATAATTCTAATCCCCACGCTTTCCCAGATTTTAAGGCTCTCAAGAGTGGCGCTCTTCACCCTGGCGACCCGGGTCGTGCTATCAACAATCGTAGACAGAGGGCGTTTCATTGTGTCCTCTACGAGACACACCTGTGGGCGACGAGCGGCGCTCGGACTTCAAATTATATGGAATCAGTAAAGGAAGTTGGGGCTGCCTCATCTGGTACGGGCGTTGCAGCGCGGGATTGAATTATGTAAGTGGAATTTTGAGGCTCCCAAAAGCTCCATAAACGGTAAAGCCCCCAATTTGCTAAAAGGAGAAAACGCAATGCAAGTTCTGGAAAAAGGCATGACAGGCCCGGCAGTAGAGCGCTGGCAGATTTTCCTTATTGGTCAGGGACTCGGTGAAGTCGGCGCGACGGACGGCAAGTTCGGAGAGAAAACCCGCAAGGCGACCATAGAGTTCCAAAAGAGGTTCGGGTTGGAGCCTGACGGCAAGGTCGGAAACAAAACACTGGGCCGCGCCATGCTCTTAGGCTTGGAAGCCTTCAAAGACCCCGCCGACATTCCCCCACCACCGCCCTTCAAGGCACTGGCTTCTACGGCCGCCCGGCAGAAAGTTTTCGGCGCCTTCGCTTTTAAGCACAAACCGCTGCCTAATAATAAAGAGCACATAGTAATTACGGACGGCTGGGATACTAAGAACATAGTGCGCGTGAAGATTCCTCAACTAATAGGCGTCAAGGGTGCCCAGCCCGACGGCAGCGTCTTTTTTCATCAACTGGCTGCCTCACAACTGATAGCAGTCTGGGATGCATGGGAAAAGGCCAAGCTGCTTGATAGAGTGCTCAGCTACGCGGGCGCTTTCAACCCACGCTTCATACGCGGAAAGATAGGCCAGCTTAGCAATCACGCTTTCGGCACAGCTTTCGACATCAATGCAGAGTTCAACCCGCTGGGAACGCGTCCCGTGTCTGTCGGACAGAAAGGCTCCGTGCGCGAGCTAGTCGTGATTGCGCGCGAACACGGCTTCTTCTGGGGCGGAAATT
>DASVVZ010000284.1:0-2313 GCA_036389875.1 Pyrinomonadaceae bacterium | reverse complement strand
AGGTGCGCCCCGCGTCGTCTTTACGAAGGGTTTGGCTCGTCTCATCCTCTCGATTCCAGTAGCCCTTCATCACCTGTGGCCCGGCGATGCAGAGTTCGCCTTCTTCGCCCACGCCGACTTCGCGCGTGCCCGTTTCCATGTCAACTATCCTGATGTCCGTGTCGGGCAGTGGAAGGCCTATGCTGCCCGGCTTGCGGCGAGCGAGCATGGCCGTAGAGTGCGTCACGGGCGAGGCTTCCGAGAGCCCGTAGCCTTCGTTGAGCGTGCCGCCCGTGACTCGCTCGAACTGCTCTATGACTTCTACAGGCAGAGGCGCGGAGCCGCTATTGAAGGTGGGTATCTTTCCCAGGCCGTACTCTATGGCCTTCGGATGGTTGAGCAGCGAGATGTAGATTGTGGGAACCGCGGGGAAAAAGGTCGGGTGATAATCGCGTATGGCGTTGAGCAGCGCGTCCACGTCGTACTTCGGTATGAGCACCTGCTGAGCGCCCTGCCAGGTGCCCGCCATCATTCCGACCGTGAACCCGTAGATGTGAAAGTAGGGGATGACCAGCAGGTAAATCTCTTCGCCGCGTCGCGGGGTGCGGTGCGCCCACGCTTCACTCTGAATCACGTTGGCGAAGATGTTGTAGTGCGTGAGCATGGCCCCCTTCGGCACGCCAGTTGTGCCCCCTGTGTACTGCAATACGGCCACGTCTTCGTCCGCGTTAATCTCTACGCGCGGCAAATCCGGCTCATCGACTGCCGCCAGCAAGTCGGCGAGTTTGAGCGTGCCGTCAACCGGCGGGCAAGGGAGCGCCGCCGCAGAGTATTCAGCCGCGGAAGTGATGATGACGTTCTCAATGCCGGTCTTATCGCGCACGGCCAGCGTGACGGGCGCGAGCAGGTCTAAGGTGAGCATGGCACGCATGCCGCAATCCTGCGCGACCACCAGCACCTCTCGCGGCGTGTAGAGCGGGTTGACGTTCACGACGATTGCGCCGAGGCGCAGGATGGCGAAGGTGGCCACGACGTACTGCGGGCAGTTGGGAAGCATGACGCCGACGCGGTCTCCCTGCCTGATGCCTAGACGCAGGAGGGCCGTGGCGAACTTTCCCGCCTGCTCTTTTATCTGCCCGTAGGTCAGTTGTGCGCCGAGAAAGGCTGTGGCCGGTTGATCCGGAACTTCGGCGGCCGTCACGCGCAGGATTTCATGAAGCGGCCGGCGCGGGTAATTCATGTGCGGCCGCACCCAGTAGTCATAATGATCCAGCCAGGGGCGGCGGGCGTAAACAGAGCCTTCGGTCTCTTCAGCTACTTTGACTTTCGTCATCAAACATCTCCTCTAAACGATTGTTCTTCTCCCATTCGCGACGATTGTCTGGCCGGTGATGTAGCCTGAAGCGTCTGAAGCCGGGAAGACGGCCACTTGATGCCAATCACCTTTCGTCATTTGTCGAGCGCGGCATCACCTCTGGACGCTCGCCCCGCGAGACGACCGCGTTGTTCAGTAGAATATACACCTCGCCGTAAACTTCAATCGTCCTGCCGACGACGCGCTCAAGGTCTTCCTGCATGGGCACGTCGCGAATCTCGCCTTCGCCCCGAAAGCACTGCTCGCGCATTTACGCCATGGCCGGCTGAAGCCACTCCGCTCGCCGCGTGCGGAGCATGAGAGATGCAATCCTGCGCGCAGGGCGCTATCATTTATGAGTACCATAGCTCGCTCTACTTTATATCACGCGAAAGGTTTTTATGAGGACGCAGAATTCTCCGCCCGGCCCCAGGAGTTTCATACCCGGCCTACAGTTGCTGGCGTTCAGCCGAGACCCTTTGGAGTTTCTGACCAGTGTGACGCGGCGCTACGGCGACGTGGCCCGATTTACGAGCGGCGCGCAGGACTACGTCATTCTCAATCATCCGGATTACATAAGGGACGTGCTCGTCACGCACAACTCGGATTTCATGAAGGGTCGCGGGCTTCAGCGAGCCAAGCGCCTCCTGGGCGAAGGTCTTTTGACGAGCGAGCCGCCGCTACACCGTCGCCAGCGCAGGCTGGCCGGGCCAGCCTTTCACAAGCAGCGCATAAACACTTACGCATCCATGATGGTCGATTACACGCTGCGCATGGAGCGCGAGCGCTGGCAGGACGGGCAACAACTGGACATAGCCCAGGAGATGATGCACCTGACGCTAGCCATCGTCGGCAAGACGCTCTTTGACACCGAAACGGAGACGGAAGCCGAAGAGGTGCGCGTGGCCCTGACGGCCACAATGGAGTCCTTCACGCGCTTCATGCTGCCGTTCGCGGAGCTGCTTGACCGTCTTCCACTT
>DASVVZ010000283.1:0-5298 GCA_036389875.1 Pyrinomonadaceae bacterium | reverse complement strand
CAGTTCTTAACTCAATACTCGTCACTGTTTTAGTATTTCTCTTGAAATAACAATGCGCTGGATCTCGCTTGTGCCTTCGTAAATGGTTGTGACGCGTGCGTCCCGGTACATTCTCTCCACGGGGTAATCGCGCGAGTAGCCGTTGCCGCCGTGAATCTGCACGGCTTCGGCGCAGACCCGGTTGGCCGACTCCGACGCGTAGAGCTTGGCCATCGCCGCGTAGTAGCCCGCGCGTTTGTCGTTGCGGTCTTTGAGGGCCGCGGCCTTAAGCGTGAGGAGGCGCGAAGCGTCCGTCTGTGTAGCCATGTCCGCCAGCTTGAATTGAATAGCCTGAAACTCCGCGATGGGCTGGCCGAAGGCGTGCCGCTCCTTGGCGTACTTCGTAGCTTCGTCGAGCGCTCCCTGTGCTATGCCTGTCGAGAGCGCGCCGATTCCTATGCGCCCGTTGTCCAGGCTGTTGAAGGCCACGCGCAGGCCGTTGCCTTCTCCGCCCAGGACGTTCGCCGCAGGGACGCGCACGTCGGCGAAGCTCATCTCGGCGGTCTGCGAGGCGCGCTGGCCCATCTTGTGTTCTATGCTGGAAACGGTTAAACCCGGCGTGCCGCCTTCGACTATGAACGTGGTGACTCGGCTCTTGCTTCCCTCCTGACCTGTGACGGCCATGACTATGTAAGTGTCCGCGCGCCCGCCGCTGGTGACCCACGACTTTGTGCCGTTGATGATGTAATAATCGCCGTCGCGCACGGCCTTGGTGCGCAGGGCCGCAGCGTCCGAACCGGCCTGCGGCTCGGAGAGACAGAAAGCGCCTAGAGCTTCGCCTCGGGCAAGAGGCACAAGATACTTTCGTTTCTGCTCCTCGGTCCCGAAGCTCAATATCGGATAGCAGCAGACGGAATTGGTAACGCCTACTATGACGCAGACTGAGGCGTCAGCGCGCGCAATCTCTTCGAGCGCGACCGCGTAGGCGACGGCGTCGAAGCCCGCCCCGCCCCACTCTTCGGGGATAATCATGCCGAGCAGGCCTAGCTCCGCCAGCCCCTTCAACTGCTCTTCAGGAAAGCGCGCCTCCTCGTCATACTGGTGAGCGCGCGGCGCAATCTCCGCCCGCACGAACTCGCGCACGCTTTGCTGCACCATTCGCTGCTCTTCGCTCAGCTCAAAGTCCAATTTCCTTCTCCTCTGTTTATTTAGGAGAAGCTAGCACGGCTGCGCTCCCGCAAACAAGTGCCGGAGAATCCGAAGCGGCCGCTCCTGTCGTAATGACTGGCGGCGAGTTTCGCGGCGAGCCCGCTTGTAGGGTGTTTCCTTCTTCAATTACAATAAACCTGCTCATTTATCTCAGGGCAAGTCCGAAGATGAAACCCTTACTGCTCATGACCCTGGCCGCGTACGTGGTAGCAGCCGTCCATTACGTAGTCGCCTTCATGCACAAGCGACGCTCTTCCGAGCGCGTGGCTTTCATGTCGCTCGTCGTCGGCTTTGCGCTGCACACGGCTTCGCTCGTGACAGATTGGGTGGAGGATAACCACTACCCGCTTTTCGGCCTCAGAGAGACATTTTCGTTTCTGGCATGGACGCTGGTCGTAGCTTATCTATTGACTCTGGTGCTGACGCGCTACCGCACTCTGGCGCTGGGAAGCTTTACGCTGCCGCTCGTCTCGATACTGACTTTCATGGCTATGGTTGCGCGCGACCAGGCGCGAGGGGCAAGCAGCCAGATTACCGGCGGCGGCGGGGGCTCGTGGCTGTTCCCAGTACACACGACGCTCCTGCTCTTTGCCTACGCGGCATTCTTCGTGGTGTTTGCCGCGAGCGTGATGTATCTGGTGCAGGAGCGTGAACTGAGGAATAAGACCTTCAGCGCCTTCTTCCACCGCCTGCCGAGCCTGATGACCGTCAACGACATAGCGACGCACGCAGCCGGGATAGGATTTACTTTGCTGACGCTGGGAGTGCTGACAGGCATGCTCTGGTCGTCCGAGCGAGACGGGCGGCTCTGGCACAATGACCCGAAGGAGATTTTTGCAAGCCTGACATGGCTGCTCTATCTGGTGCTGATACTTTACAGGTCAACGGCAAACTGGCGCGGGCGACGCGCCGCCTGGCTCGGCGTCCTGGGCTTTGCGCTCGTTCTCTGCACCTTCTTCGGAGCGCGGCTGCTCGGCAGCTATCACGTGTTCGGATGAGACGATTTTGGATTTTAGATTCTGGATTTTGGATTGGAGTAACAACTGACGTTGAATCATTTCAATCCCGTTCGTAAGTCCAGACTCTAAAATCCAAAATCCAAAATCGTTATGTCTATTCTTCTAGTCGGACTCAATCACAAAACCGCCCCGGTGGAGGTGCGCGAGCGGCTGGCCTTCACGGACGAGGCTTGCGCAGAAAACTTGCGCCTGCTCGTGGACGGAGAGGTTGTGCGCGAAGGGTTGATCGTCTCGACTTGTAATCGCGTGGAGGTGCTGGCCGAAACCGGCGCGCCCATGGCGGAGAGCTTCGACAGAATCAAAGGCTTCCTGAGCCGGTCGCGCAGCATAGGCCATGACGATTTCGCCAGCCACCTCTACAGCCACGACGATGAACGGGCCGTGCGCCACGTCTTTCGCGTAGCCTCAAGCCTGGACTCCATGGTCGTGGGCGAGCCGCAGGTGCTCGGCCAGGTGCGCCACGCTTACTCTATAGCGCTGGAAGCCGGCACAGCCGGGCGCATCCTGAATCGCCTTGTGCATCACGCCTTCCGCACGGCAAAGCGTGTCAGAAGCGAGACGGGCGTTGCTGCTTCGGCCGTCTCGATCAGCTACATGGCCGTGGAGCTGGGACGCAAGATTTTCGGCTCTCTCAAGGGGAGCACGGTTCTTTTAATCGGCGCGGGCGAGATGGCTGAGTTTTCCGCACAGCATCTGGTCAACGCGGGCGCGGCTCAGGTGCTGGTGGCCAATCGCACGCACTCAACTGCGGAGCGGCTCGCGGCGAAGTTCGGAGGACAGGCCGTGGAGTTCTTGGAGCTTCCAAAGCATCTGGCCGCGGCGGACATAGTCATCTGCTCAACCGGGGCCAGAGAATACGTCATCACAGCCGAGATGGTGCGCGAGTCCCTCGGAGCCAGGCGCAACCGCCCGTCCTTCATTATAGACATCTCCGTCCCGCGCAACGTAGACCCGGCCATAGGCGAAATAAACAACCTTTTCGTCTTCGACATAGACGACCTGGAATCCGTCATCGCCTCGAACATAAGAGAACGAGAGAAGGAGGCCGAGCGCGCCGAGCTGATAGTTGAATCCGAAGTCATGCAATTTCAACAGGCGCTCAGGGCCCTGGACATAGGGCCTACCATAGGAGCCCTGCGCCAGAAGATGCAGGAGATGGCGCGGGCCGAGCTTGAGCGCCAACGGCACAAGCTCGGCCCCCTGACGCCCGAACAGGAAAAGGCCATCGAATCGCTCCTCATCTCCACGGTCAACAAGATATCCCATCCCGTCATGCACCGCATGCGGCGCTCCTACGATACGGGCAGCGAAGAGAACATACGGGCATGGCGTGAGATTTTCGGTCTTGAAGAATGAAGGAAGTGATAGCGGCTTGAAAGATTCAGTGTTGACAATCGGGTCGCGCGGCTCAAGGCTGGCGCTCTGGCAGGCCAACTGGGTTAAGGACAGTCTCATGTCCAGGCATGAGGCTCTGGAAGTTCGCATAGAGATAATCAAGACTTCCGGCGACATGATGCGCGACGTGCCGCTCGTAACCATCGGCGGCAAGGGGGCGTTCACGAAAGAGATTGAAGAGGCGCTTCTGGACGGGCGCATAGATTTGGCCGTTCATTCTCTGAAAGATTTGCCGACCATCCTCCCGCAGGGTCTACAGCTTTCGGCCATCTCCGAGCGCGAGGACGCGCGTGATGCTCTGATTCTGCGTGCGGACAGCGCTTCCGAAAGCGCTTCGCTCGAATCCCTGCCGCATGGCGCGGTCGTAGGCACTTCAAGCCAGCGCCGTATGGCGCAGCTGCGCTACCTACGCAAAGACATTCAGATTAAAGACCTGCGCGGCAACGTGGATACGCGGCTCCGCAAGCTGGACGAAGGCGGCTACGATGCAATCATCCTTGCCTCCGCGGGGCTTCGGCGCTTGGGCTACGGCCACCGCATCAGTCAGGCTATCCCTACCGAAAGCATTCTGTCTGCCGTAGGCCAGGGCGCTCTCGCCGTAGAGACGCGCGCAGACGATGCGCGTACGATTCGCTTTGTAGAGCCACTCAATCACGAGCCTACGCGTCTGTCATGCACTGCGGAACGCGCGCTTCTTCGCGCTCTCGGCGGGGGCTGTCAGACGCCCATAGCCGCGCACGCTGTGATTGACGCCGGCCGGCTGAAGCTCGAGGGACTGGTGGCAAGCGTCACAGGTAATTCGATCGTACGCGACCGGCTGGAGGCCGAACCGGCTGACGCCGAAACGGCAGGGATAAAGCTCGCCCACCGGCTGCTTGAGCTTGGCGCGACCTCGCTGCTCAGCGAGCTGGCAAAGTAAGTGGAAGGTTAAAGAAGCATTCGAGAGTCATGTCGCAACCCGAAGAAGTTGTTTCCACATCGCGCGCGGAATCGGCCGATAAGAAGGCCCTGCTTGACCGCACGATTGTCGTCACACGCGCGGTCAAGCAGGCCGCGCCCTTTGCCGCCGCTCTTGAAGACTGCGGCGCGCGAGTCATCCTATGCCCGACCATAGAGATTGTTGAGCCCGAGAGCTTCACGCTGCTCGACGAGGCTGTACAGAATCTTTACGGCTACGACTGGCTCATCTTTACCAGCGTGAACGGCGTGGACTTTTTTCTACGTCGCCTGAATCAGCTGGGGCACGCGGTGAGCGAGCTGGACGAGCTTAAGGTTTGCGCCATCGGCGAGGCCACAGCCGAGCGGCTGCGCGAAGCCAGCATACACGTCGATGTGCTGCCGGAAGAGTTCAAGGCCGAAGGCGTCTTCTCTGCCCTGGAAAGATTCCTCGGCGGGAGCGAAGCCTTTAACGGGCAGAATTTTTTAATCCCGCGCGCCGCACAGGCACGCGACTACCTGCCTCGCGCCCTGGAGGCCGCCGGGGCTCGATGTGATGTCGTGCCCGTCTACAGGACAGTCGCGCCGCAGGACACGGATAAGCGACGCGTCGAAGCCCTGCTGGCCGGTGGCGCTGTTGATTGCATCACCTTTACCAGCTCTTCCACGGTCAGAAACTTCGCCGAGCTTTTCGACACGACCGACCTGAGCAGCTTGCTCGCGGGCGTTGAGGTGGCTTGCATTGGCGACATCACGTCCT
>DASVVZ010000282.1:0-11957 GCA_036389875.1 Pyrinomonadaceae bacterium | reverse complement strand
CTACGTTCGTAGCATTATTGAAGAAGGAGTTGGCGTTGAGAGCCTCGTTGCGGTGCAGCCAGTAAACCTCGCCGCCGAAATCGTTGCCGCCCGACTTGAGCGTGAAGTTGACTATGCCGCCGGATGAGCGGCCGAACTCCGCCGAATAGGTGCTGGTGCTGAGCGTGAATTCCTGAAAGGCGTTCGGCCCCGGCGCGATCTCCGTGAAATTAGTTCCGGCCTGCGCGCGGAAGGTGGACGCGCCGTCAACCAGAATCTCCGTGCCGAGCGCCTGGCCGCCCGCGACGCGGAAGCGCGAAGCATTCGTGCCGCGGTTGTCCTGCCCGCCTATGTTGCCGGATGATGTGACGTTGCTGTCCAGAAAGATGAAGGAGAGAGGTGTGCGGCCGCCCGCCTCGCTGCTCACCTGAAGCGGCAGTTCTCTCACCTGTCGCTCGGTCACGTTCGTCTGCCTGACGGGCGTGTCCGTCTGAATCACCGGCGCAGCGTCCGCAGAGACGGTGACCGTGTTGGTCACTTCGCCTATCTCCAGTTGAAAGTCTGCGCGGCGCACAACCTGCACGGCCACCTGCACAGAGTCCATGGCAGTCGTCTTGAAGCCCGGGGCCTCAGCCGTCACGCGGTACGGCGCGGCCTTCAGTTCCGGCAGTGTATATGTTCCCTGGTCGGAGGTGTTCGTTTCACGCACCTCTCCGGTGGTCAGGTTGGTCGCCGTGACCTTCGCGTTAGGGACGACCGCACCCGTTGGGTCAGTCACAGTTCCTGTGATGCTTCCACTGTCGCTCTGCGCGAAGACGGAAGGCGCACAAACGAGTGCCAGCACCAGGAAGGCAAACCCTATCAGCTTGTTCGATTTCATGATCTCTCCTGAGAAACCCGACCGTTGTCAAAACGATAGGCCAGTTGGCTGAAAGGCCGAATCAGTTTCCGCGAATGCCGGAAATGAGGCTTCAAAGGATGCGGGAAGTTAAGCGCTTAACTCCCGTCGCATGTGCTGCGAAGAAAAGGGGCAGCACGCTCACCCTAGAAGCGGTCTGAAAGCTTATTCACTTGTCGAAGAGAACTACTTGGAATGGCTAATTTAACTATTACGTAAACGCTTAACCACTCGGCTTATAGCAGGACTGTTGATTTCTGTCAATATCTATCTGGCCCAAAAGGCCCTAGGGCCAGCGCCCATTATAATCCGGCCATACGCTTTTCCGCCCCTTCCAGCGCGGGCAGGTTATTCTCCGGCCTGTTCAGGTAGAAGTAGGCGCAGCTAGACCAGTCGTCCGAGCGCTCGAACTTGCCGTCCTCTTTCAGGTCTTTTTCGACCAGCCCCGGCCCCGCGCGGTAGATGCGCCGCCCGGTTCTGACCAGCCCGCCCCGGCTGTGGTCTGCCACGTAGCCTATCTGCTGCATGGTGACTCGTACGTCCCCGCGAAAGTATATGGGGTCGACTATGTGATAGCGATAGAAGCACCAGCGCATGGCTCGCTCGTCGGCCACAGGGCTTCCCTGGTACAGATTGGCGAACTGCCCCTGCCCCCAGGCCGTCCCTATGTAGTCCTCCGTGCCGGTGCCTACGATTGTGGGAAACTGCTTGTCGCCGTCCAGATAGATTTTGATTTCGCCTTCTCCCCACCAGGTATTGAAGTACGTGTTCTGGTCAACTATGACGCCTATGTTAGTGCCGAGGTAGCGGCCTTCGCCTTCGACCCTGGGGAGAATCTCATAGTCCCGCTGTATGGTCGTGGGGTTCTCGCGCCTCCAGTGAGCGTGGAAGTAGAGCATGTTGGCGGGATGCCTGTCGCCGAGCGTGTAGTTGATGTCGTAGAAAAGCTCTGGTAAATCTCTGCCGCTCTCGTTCGTCATCACTATCCGCATCCCCGTCCTAAACGGCATAGGAACGACAGAGTTGAAGCTGCGCCCTTCGGGGTTTGAGAAGAGCGCGGACTCGAAGGTGGCCATGCGCCCCAGGCCTATGCCGAAGAAGTCACCCAGGGGCGCGCTCACGGCCGGACGCTGAGCGCCGTCCCAGTAGATGTCGAGCCTGAGCCCGCGCAGCATCTGCGGGCTGCGGTCGGGGATGGTCATCCACATGCGGCGCACCATGCCGGAAGTGCCGCGCGCTTCGGCAAGCACTGCGCTCTGGCCCGCCTTGATGGCTATGGTAGGCGAGCCCTTGCGCCCTCCCATGGACTGCCCGCCCTTTCCCCTCTCGCCCGTGGGATTCTCCGGGCTGGCCCAGCGTGTCTCGACGCCTTCCGGAATCTCGTAGAGCGCCTGTGCAGGCACGCGCACCGCACCCGCGACGAGAAGGGCGACGATAAAAAGTGTTCTGGACTTCAGATTGAAACGCATGGTTTTCCTCCTACCGTGTCATCTGCAAATCTTGAAATTGAATTGACGCTCTTATTTACTTCGGCGGGTCAATCAACCTGAAGCGCACGGCGCTCTCTTTTTTCTTCTCGGCCCGCAGCTTGTCGGCTGTGGCGATCATGCTCTGGGCCAGATCCTTCTCTCCGAGGCGCGCGTAAACCAGGCCCAACTGGTAAGCCACAGTGGCATCCTTCGGATTGAGCTGCATGGCGCGTTCAAGCTCCGTGCGCGCCGCTGCGTAGTTCCTCTGTCTGGAATAAGTCATGCCGAGCGCGGCGCGTGCGGCCGGATTGTTCGGCTCCGATTGCAGCGCGCGTTCGAGCCACGTTCTCGCCCGCGCATCGTCGCCTTCATCGTAGGCAATCATGCCCAGGTAATATTCCGCGTCAGCGTAGGGCGCAAGCTCCACGCTGCGCTCCAGCATCGCGCGCGCCTGCGGAAACTGCTTCAACCCGTAGAGCGCTGCGCCCAGCACGTAATACCCGCCGCTCTCCTGCGGGCGCAGTTTGATGAAGCGATTCAGCAGGTCAACCGCCTTCTGTGCCTCGCCGTTCTGTAGCCGCGCAATCCCCAGCGCATAGATGTAGCCCGGCTCATCCGGGTGCGCGCGTTGCAGCTCTTCGAGCACGGGCAGGGCGTCGAACAGCAGGTTCAGATTCAGTGCCGTCCAGCCGAAGTCATAAAGCACCGGCTCGGATTTGGGCGCGACTTTGCGTGCCCGAACCAGATGGGCCAGAGCCTTCTCCGGCTCGCCCTGAGCGCGTGCGACGCGGGCCAGCGCGCGAAGGGTTTCAACGTCATCCGGCTTTACGGCGAGCGCTTCCGTGTAATACTGCTCGGCGCGGCTGAAGTCACGCTTGCGGTAGTAGCCCGTTCCCAGATTGTAGAGCAAAGGGAAGGAGGGCTGGCCGCCCTGTTTGGCCGCTTCCAGAATCTGTATGGCGTCGTCGAAAAGCTCTCGCTCGGCAAAGGCCGCGGCGAAGGTGGCTGCTATCTCGGCCGGAACTCTTCCGGGCTGCCTGAGCGGCGCGGCCAGCGCCTGCGCTTCGCTCGCGTGACCCAGGCCGAGGTGGCTTTTGATGAGCACGTAGAGGTGCTCCCCTCCCAGCTGCGACGAAGGTATCTTTGCCAGCTGTTCAAGCGCGCGCCCGTACTCTCGCCTTCTCTCGTAGATTAGCGCGAGGTTAAGATTGATGTCAGCGTCTTCGGGCGAAAGCTTTACGGCCTCCGTAAATGCCCAGAGCGCCCGGTCTGTTTTTTCAAGCTCAAGGTAAAGACGGCCCAGGTTCAGATATGCTCCAAGCAGAGTCGGCGCGGATTTGACTGCGCGAAGGAAAAGCTGTTCGGCTTCCGATGTGCGCTGTTGCTGAGCGCGCACCACGCCGAGCAGGTTGAGGGCATTGGCATCGCCGGGCGCGCGCCTGAGGACGGCATTAATCTCTCCTTCGGCGCTCGCCAGTTGCCCGGCGCTTATCATGGCGGCCGCGCGCTCCAGCCTGTCGTAGTTGGAGACGTTCTGCTGCGCCGCAGCTTTAAGAGGCGTCGCAAACATCAGACACCAGTGGATGAAAACGAGCGCGAGAGCCTTTTGAGCAAAGCTCCTGTGTGGATGAGACAGCCCTTTTATCATAAGGCGCAGCCGGAAACTTTGAATCTATGTTAAGAGTATAACCGGGACTCGGTTCGCAGCCGTCCCGCAGGTTGAAGATTGCAGAGCCGAAGCCTGCGTCATGCTGTTATAACCGTTCAGGAGTTACTATACTATCATCATCGCGGAGCCTGTACAGAGCACTCGGGGGCAACTCTTTTTTGTGAACCTTAAGGGATTATCATTTTTAGCAGCCCTGCTGCTCGCGCTTTTCCCGCTGCCTGAAAACGCACGCGGGCAAAGGAGCGCGCCTGCCGGAGTGACTTTCGAGGAGGTGCAGGCAAAGTCCAGCGGCATCAACTGGCGGCACGACAACGCTCGCTCGCCAGAGCGCTATCTGCCCGAGACGGTCGGGGCGGGATGCGCCTTTTTAGATTATGACGGCGACGGCTGGATGGACATCTATTTGGTCAATAGCGGCCAGTCGGATTTCTTCACGCCGCGCGTGCCGCTCAGGAACGCGCTCTATAGAAACAATCGTAACGGCACTTTTACGGACGTGACTGAAAAGGCTGGCGTGGAGGGACGCGGCTTCGGGATGGGAGCGGCTGCGGGCGACTATGACGGCGACGGCCGCGTGGATATATACGTCACAAATTACGGCAGCAATATTCTTTACCGCAACAATGGCGACGGCACATTCAGGGACGTGACTGAAAAGGCTCAGGTGGCGGCTGCGGGCTGGTCTACCTGCGCCGTCTGGTTCGACTTCGACAATGACGGGCGGCTGGACCTCTTCGTCTCGAGCTTCGTCTTCTACAACAAGTCGCAGAACGCTCTCTGCACGGACAGCCGGCTGAACCGCACCTACTACTGCATCCCTCGAATCTTCAAGCCGAGCCCGAGCCGGCTCTTTCGCAACAACGGCGACGGCACCTTCCGGGACGTGAGCCGTGAATCGGGAATCGCAAACTCCCCCGGCAAATCCTTCGGCGCGGTGGCGACCGATGTTAACAACGACGGCCTTATGGACTTGTTCGTGGCCAACGACACGGTCGAGAACTTCCTCTTTCTCAACAAGGGCAATGGAAAGTTTGAAGAGGTGGGCCTCCTGGCCGGCGTGGCATACAGCGAGGGGGGAAAGCCGCGTTCGGGAATGGGCGTGGACGCCGCGGACTATGACGGCGACGGCTGGCAAGATCTCTTCGTGGCCAACATAGACCAGGAATTGTTCAGCCTCTATCGCAATCAGAAGGAGATGACATTCGCGGACGAGGCCGGAGAAATCGGACAGGCGACGCGGCTGCTGAGCGGCTGGGGGCTGAAGTTCTTCGACTACGACAACGACGGAGACCCTGACCTTTTCCTGGCCAACGGCCACCCGGACGATATGATTGACGCGCAGGTTTCCAGCGTCAAGTACCGTGAGCCGCTTCTGATGTTCGAGAACACGGGCCGCCTCTTCAGGAACGTGAGCGCTCAATCGGGCGCTGCCTTCGGAAGGGATTACCCTGCGCGCGGCATGACGGTTGGCGATTACGACAATGACGGTGACCTGGACGCGCTCATCTCTAACAACGGCGAAGCACCGCTGCTCCTGCGCAACGAGGGCGGCAATCGTAATAACTGGCTCGGCCTTCAGCTTGTCGCGACCAGGAGCAACGCGCAGGCTGTCGGCGCTCTGATAACGTGGCGCGCGGTTGGCGGCGCAAAGTGGACGCGGCTCAAGACGAGCGGCGGCAGTTACCTTGCGTCTCACGACCCGCGCGAGATTCTGGGCATAGGCCGCGCCGCCAGATTCGAGAGCGTAGAGATTCGCTGGCCGAGCGGGGCGGTTGACAGGCTCACTAATCTTCCGCTCAACACCTACGTAGTTGTAGTCGAAGGCAGAGGGATTAAAAGATGAAGCACTCGCAACCCGTACGCCGGATGATGAAGACGGCGCTCGCAGTCCTGCTACTATTGAGCTTGCTGCCGTTGGCGCAGGCACAACAACAGGCCGCTTACGAGAACCCTGTCATTGCCGGTGACTATCCGGATCCTTCCGTGATACGGGTCGGCAAGGACTACTACGCCACGGCCACTTCGGGCGAGTGGGCGCCGGAGTTTCCCATATTGCACTCGCGCGACATGGTCAACTGGGAGGTGGTCGGGGCGGTTTTCAGGAAGCGGCCCGATTGGGCTCAGGGCAACTTCTGGGCTCCGGAAATCTCTTATGACCGTGGCCGCTACTTCGTCTACTACACGGCGCGTAAGCGGGGCGGGCCGCTTTGCGTAGCGGTCGCTTCAAGCGAGACGGCCGCAGGCCCCTACGCAGACCATGGCCCGCTCGTCTGCCAGGAGATAGGCTCGATTGATGCCATGGCCGTGACGGATGAGAAAGGCGACCGATATCTAATCTGGAAAGAGGACGGCAACAGCCGCGAGAAGCCCACCCCTCTCTGGGCGCAAAGGCTGAGCGCGGACGGCACAAAGCTCGCAGGCGATAAGAAGGAGCTGTTTCGCAACGACCCCAGGTCGTGGGAAGGCGGCGTGGTCGAAGGGGCATTCGTCCTAAGGCGCGGCGACTGGTTCTATCTCTTCTATTCGGGCAACGCGTGCTGCGGCCGTCGCTGCAATTACGCTCTGGGCGTAGCCCGCTCGCGCAAGCTGCTGGGCTCCTGGGAAAAGAATCCGGCCAATCCTATCCTGGCCGAGAATCAGCTCTGGCAATGTCCCGGCCACGGCAGCATCGTGACGGACGAACAGGGGCGCGACCTTCTGCTCTATCACGCGTACAGGCAGGGCGAGGAGGCTTTTTACATAGGACGCGAGGCGCTGCTGGACGAGATAAAGTGGGACGGCCCCAATGGCTGGCCCACCATCAACGCCGGGAAGGGGCCGGCCGCTCGCCCTCCCGTGATGCCGGTCGCAGGCGTTCGTGCCTCTAAGGCTTCCTTCTTCGATGAATTCGACGGCCCCCTGTTGAAGCCCGGCTGGCAATGGCCGCAGGCGAACGAGCCACTGGTACGAATAGAGACGGAAAGGGGAGGCCGACTGACGCTGTCGCCCGCGAGCGGCCAGACCAAAGACCCCATCAGCGCCGTTCTCTCTCAGCCCACGACGAGCGCGGATTATGTCGCCACGACTTTGATTGATTTAAGTATGAAGCCGGGGACGCTCGCGGGGCTCTCCGCCTACAACGGGCGCAGCGACGCGCTCGGTGTGATGGCGGGCGGCGGGCAAATACTGATTTACAAGCGTGAAGCGAAGCGGCATCAAATCATAACGACTGTGGATGCTCCGGCCGCGCGCTTTCTACATCTCAGGATGACGGTCAAAGACGGCTACGATTATCGTTTCGCTTACAGCATAGACGGCCGCGAGTGGAAAGATATCGGCGGGGGCGTGAGCGGCGGCTATCTGGAAGGCGTGCGCATAGCCCTGACGGTCGGAGGCGCTGAAGGCGCTTCGGGGAAATTTGAATGGCTGCGCGTGACGCCTAACCCGTGAGAGGACACACGGGCTTTCGTGTCATAGCCGGAACCGGGCTCAACACTGAATCTCCTAAATATACAGGAACAGTCTTATGAAAAGATTCTCGCTCGTTTTTGTGCTGTTGTTCTCGGTCACGGCTCAGGCTGCGCCGCGCTGGTCTAAAGAGCAGGCTAATCTCTGGTACGGCCAGCAGCCCTGGCTCGTTGGCTCAAACTTCATCCCCAGCACCGCCATCAACCAGTTGGAGATGTGGCAGGCCGAGACCTTTGACCCGCGCACGATTGACCGCGAGCTGGGCTATGCAGAGCAGCTGGGGATGAATACCATGCGCGTCTACCTGCACAACATCCCGTGGGAGCAGGACGCCGCTGGCTTCAGGAAGCGCATCGACAAGTACCTGGAGATAGCAGACAAGCATCACATCAGAACTATCTTCGTCCTCTTCGACTCCTGCTGGAACGACGACCCTGAGCCCGGCAGGCAGCCCTCGCCGAAGCCCGGCGTGCATAATTCCGGCTGGGTACGCGCGCCCGGCACGAAGCGCCTCTTCGACTCGCGCACCTGGGGCGGCCTTGAGGGATATACGAAAGACCTGCTCAAGACGTTTGGCGCGGACAGAAGAGTGCTGGCCTGGGACCTGTTCAACGAGCCTTCCAACTCCGGCTATATGGACGCGGTGGTTCCGCTCTTAAAGAAGGTCTTCGAGTGGGCCAAGCAGGCCAACCCGTCTCAGCCCCTGACGGCTGGCTGGTGGCACGACCATCCCATGAGTAATGAAGTCATGTTCGGCGAATCCGACATCATCACCTTCCATAATTACGGCCCTCCGGACGGGCTTGAGGCGCAGATAAAAGAGCTGCAGAAGATGGGACGCCCGCTCATCTGCACGGAATACATGGCCCGCACGCGCAACAGCCTGTTTGAAACGAACCTGCCCGTCTTCAAACGCTACCGCGTCGGGGCGATTAACTGGGGGCTGGTCAAGGGAAAGACCAACACCATCTTCGCGTGGGACACTCCCATGCCGGGGGTCGATGAGCCGCCCGTCTGGTTCCACGACATCTTCCGCCCGGACGGAACGCCTTTCAGCCGCAAAGAGGTAGACGTAATCAAATCCTTAACAGGCAAGCGGCCATAGTTGAATAGCTCCGGCCCAATTCCGTATTCCATACAATTTGAATATCATCACTACGAAATTCCACACAGAGGCTTAATGACATTGAGGAACATTTTTACGCTCTTCGCATGCCTGCTCGTCCTGTTCGGGACTGCCGCGGACTTTCGCGCGCAGCAGCTTGCATCCGCCACCATGAAAGGCGTCGTCAAAGACCCTATGGGCGCGGTGGTGCCAGGCGCTACGGTGCGCGTGACGCAGACGACCACGGGCACAACGCGCGAGACCCTGACCAACGATGAAGGCGCTTACGCTTTTACGAATCTACAGCCGGGAGAGTATGAGGTCAGAGTAGAGGCCACGGGCTTCGCCGCCAAGGTCTCTATGAAGCCAGTAGCTTTGCTCGTAGGCCAGAGCGTCACGCTTGACGTGTCGCTTGACATGCCTTCCGTGGCGATAGAGACGGTTGACCTTGTCGGCAGCGTGCCGCTTGTAGATACCGTCTCGTCAAAGGTTGACCGGGTGATTGATGCGGGCGAGATAAACAACCTGCCGCTCAACGGCAGAAACTTTCTTGAGCTGGCGCTCCTGACGCCGGGCAATGCGCCCGCCCCCAACTTCGACCCTACGAAGTCGAACACCATCGTCATCTCTTCGGCAGGACAACTGGGCCGGGGCGGGAGCGTCACCGTTGACGGAGCCGACACGAACGACGATGTAGTGGGCGGCTCTGTGCAGAACGTGTCGCAGGACGCCGTGCAGGAGTTTCAGATTGCGACGAACCGCTTCGACGCGAGCCTCGGGCGCTCTGGCTCAGCGGTCGTCAACATCGTCACCAGGTCTGGCACGAACGAGTGGCGAGGCTCCGCCTCCTTCTTCTTCCGCGACCGCAAGCTGCAAGGTTTGCCCGCTACCTTTGACCGCGCGGCTGTCGATGAAGAGCCGCCCTTCGACCGCCAGCAATACTCCTTCACAGTGGGCGGCCCTTTGAAGAAAGACAAGCTCTTCGTCTTCGGCTCGGTTGAATACCGCAATCAGGACGGCGCGGTGCTGGTCGGAAGGCGCGACACGGCAGCGCGCATGATTCGCCGCGGCTTCGCGGAAGCTCCGCTAAACGACCTGCTCTCTACGGAGCGGCTCGACTGGAAGCCTACGAACCTCGACTCGCTCACTTTCCGCTATTCGCTTCAACGCGCGGACGATGTGGCGGCGAGCTCGCTCATACGCTCTATAGGCTCCGCCACGCAGCGACAATCGGGGCGCAATCACGCGCACTCGTTTCTCTTCGACTACACGCGCGTGCTTTCGCCCAACGCGGTCAACAGCTTCAAGTTCAGCTACAACACCTTCTCGAACGTGACGGAGCCGGTTGAGCCCGGCGTGCAGCTGACTTTCCCGAGCATACAGGACGGCGCATCTTTCCGCGTCCCGCAGCAGACCCGTCAGAAGCGCTTCCAGCTCAGCGACTCTCTGACGATGCTGCGCGGCAATCACACGCTCAACTTCGGCTTCGAGCTTCAGAACGTGCGCTCGGATTTCAACCTGGGCGTCTTCCGGCAGGGGCGCGTTGAGCTTATAGAGGACTTTCCCGATTTCGACCGGAACGGTGACGGGCGCGTTGATGACAACGACCTGCTGTTCGCAGTCACCCTGCGAAGCGCCGTGCCCGAAAGGCCGCTCCTCATCCCTGATGCCAACAACAACTACATAGCTGCCTACGCGCAGGACGACTGGAGAGTCACGCCGCGTCTGACGCTCAACCTGGGCCTGCGTTACGAGCTGGACACGGACGTAAAAAACATCAGCCGCTATGACGAGATTAATCCGCTGGTGCTTCCCTTCCTCAGCGGGCGGCGCGAGCGAGACAAGAACAACTTCGCGCCCAGGGTGGGCTTTAACTGGGCCACGACTGACGGGAACACGAGCATTCACGGCGGCTACGGCATCTACTACGACCGTGTGACGCTGGAAATCATCTCGCTTGAGCGCGGGCTGGACGGGCGCGCGCTTCCCGTAGAGGTGCGCGCAGGGAACGTCTTCTTTATTCCTCCGCAGTGCCTCTTCAATCCGGCGTGCGGGCAGTTCCCGCCGGGCGCGCCGACGCTCGGAAATCCTTTCACGGGATTTGTGCTGCCGGGCGCAGGCGCAGGCGGCATCAACATCATAGACAACCGCCTGCAAAATCCTATGGTGCAGCAGACGAACATAGGATTTCAGCATGAGTTTCCGCGCAGCTACGTAGTGCGCGTGGACTACCTGCACAACTTCGGCACGCACTTCATCATAGGCCGCACCATAGGGCAGGTCTTCAATCCAGTAGTGGGAGGCCCCGACCTTGTGAAGAATCTCGAGTCGAGCGTGAAGACCAAGTACGACGGGCTGCTCGTAAGCGTGGAGAGGCGCTACGGCGACCGTTTCCGGTTTCGCGCATCCTACACGCTCTCTAAAGCCTTCAATTACGCCAACGACGACCAGATCCCCTTCTCCAACGGGCCGCTCAATCCAAACAACCTGCAACTCGAATACGGGCCGACGCCGAACGACCAGCGCCACCGGCTCACTTTTGCCGGCGTCTTCAACGCGCCCCTGGGCTTTCGCGTCTCGCCGCTCTGGATGGTGGCGTCTGGCGTTCCTATGGACATACTGTTGCCGGACGCCAGCTCTCGTATACCGGGCTTGCAGCGCAACGCGGGCGGGAGAATTTTCCGTGGCGGCGCGGAATTGAACGCCTTCATTCGAGATGTGAACAACGCGGGCGGAGTGGGCGGGCAGCCTCTTCCACTGGTACGCGACGACGCGCGCTTTAACGACAGCTTCAACTCGCTGGACGTACGCGTCTCTAAAATCTTCAGGTTCGGCGAGCGCCTGTCTGTTGAGCCGATCATGGAGGTCTTCAATCTCTTCAACGTGACGAACATTTCAGGCGTGTCCAACGTGAACTACTCAGGCTTTCAGAACGTGCTGGTGCGGGACAGCAACGATCCCTCTAATCCCGGCTTCTTGCGCTCGACAAGCTTCGGCCAGCCGGTGACGACTGCGGGCGGCGTCTTCGGCTCGGGCGGCCCGCGCGCCTTCCAGCTGGCCGCGCGCGTGATCTTCTGAAGCGAGACCGGAGAGGCGGCGATTAGTGGAAACTCGGAACGAGCTTAAGCGGCAGATAGGTCTGGGCACTGCCATCGCGCTTGTCGTGGGCGAGGTCATAGGCGTAGGCATCTTCCTCACTCCGGCAGCGATGGCAAAATCGCTCGCCTCGCCTTTCTGGCTGCTGGTGGCTTGGCTGTTAATGGGGCTGATGGCTCTTTGCGGCGCGCTCTGTTACGGAGAGCTTGCCGCCAGATACCCGGAGGCGGGCGGCGGCTACGTCTACCTGCGCGAAGCTTACGGGCCGGGTCTCGCTTTTCTTTACGGTTGGAT
>DASVVZ010000281.1:0-6917 GCA_036389875.1 Pyrinomonadaceae bacterium | reverse complement strand
GGAAGAACAGGGGCTTCTGGGCGCAGAGTGGTACTCACAGCACCCGCTCGTGCCTCTGAAAAAGACCGCTGCGAACGTCAATCTTGATTCTATGAACATACTCGGGCGCACGAGGGATTTCGTCCCCCTGGGGGCCGAGCGCTCCTCGCTCATGCGAATTGTAGAAGCCGCCGCGCGTGCGCGCAGCATGAGCGTTGGTACAGATCCCCGCCCCGAACAGGGCTCATTCTATCGCTCAGACCACTTCCCGTTTGCAAAGGTCGGCGTGCCCTCCATCAGCTTCAAAGGCGGGATGGATTTTATTGGACGCCCGAAGGATTGGGGCGAGCAGCAGTTCCGTGCATACAACACAGCCAACTATCACCAGCCTTCGGACGAGTACAGCGACACGTGGAACTTCGAAGGCATGATTCAGGACACTATGCTGGCCCTGGAGATTGGGCGTCGCATAGCAGACATGAGCGAGATGCCGAGATTTAATCCCGCCGACGAATTCGCCAAAGCCGACCGGAACAGAATGGGAGAGTAAATCGTAAGAGCAAAGGTACGCGAGCCTGAGACTCCTTGGGCTCGCGTCAGATTACGATTAAAGGGAGAATGAAAACTTTCTACGTTACTACGCCTATCTACTACGTCAACAGAGAACCGCATCTAGGCAGTCTCTACACTACAATCATCGCCGACTGCCTCTCGCGTCACAAACGGCAGCGCGGGCACGAGACCTTCTTTCTCACGGGCACGGACGAGCACGGCATCAACATCCAGCGCATAGCCGAACGCGAAGGCATCACCCCGCGCCAGCACGCGGATCGCATAGCAGAACAGTTCAAGAAGATGTTCGCCACGTTCCACCTGGACGCGGAGCACGGCGGCTACGACATCTTTATGCGAACGACCGAAGCCTTTCACTACAAGGGCGTGGCCGAGCTGTGGCGTCGCGCTGCCGGGAGGCAGAGCCCAAAGGGGCGCGAGAACATCTACAAGGGATTTTATGAGGGATGGTTCTGCGCGTCTTGCGCGGCCTATAAGACGGAGGACGAGTATATAAAGGCTGAGGAAGAGGGCGCGCCTCCGCGCTGTCTTGAGCACCACATTCCGCTGGACCGCGTTTCTGAAGAGAGCTACTTCTTTCGCCTTGGCGATTACAGCGAAACCCTTCTTGAGCTTTTCGAGTTGCCCGGCTTTATACGCCCCGACTCGCGCCGCAACGAAGTAATAAGCTTCGTCAAGAGCGGCCTACAGGATTTATCGGTCAGCCGCCTGAAGTCTTCCGTGAGCTGGGCCATTCCCGTGCCGGAAGACCCTTCACACACAATCTATCTATGGATCGATGCGCTCTCGAACTACATCACGGCCATAGGCTTCGGTAATGAAGAGAGGGAGCGTGAAGCCGGCTTTGAAAAATTCTGGCCCGCGGTTCATCTGGTAGGCAAGGACATACTGCGCTTTCATGCCGTCTACTGGCCGGCCTTCCTCCTGGCCGCAGGGCTTGAGCCGCCCCGCACAATCTACGCGCACGGTATGCTGCTGGATTCTGAAGGGCGCAAGATGTCTAAGACGCTCGGCAACACGATTGACCTGGACGTGCTGTCCAGTCATTTCCAGACCGATGCGGTGCGCTATTTCTGCCTGCGCGAGGTGGTCTTCGGTCAGGACGCAAAGTTCTCGTACGAAGCTCTGATTGACCGCGCCAATTCTGATTTGGCGAGCGGCCTGGGAAATCTTTCCAGCCGCACGCTGACGATGATTAATCGTTATTCGGGCGGGCAGATTCCGCCGGCGGCGATAAGCGAAGACAAGTACCTGTCGGCGAAGCGCGCGGGCGTTGACCCTGACCCGCAGGCGCTCGCTTCCGCCGTAGAGCACGCGCGCGATCAGTTCATAATCTTCTTTGACGACTTCGCCTTCAGCCGCGCGATTGAGACAGCCTGGGGCATAGTTGCGCGTGTGGACAAGATGCTGTCGGACGCAAAGCCGTGGGAGCTTGTCAAAACTGAAGAGCAGCATCAGACGCTCTCGGCCGTCCTGTACCGCGCGGCTGAGGCGCTGCGCTGGCTCTGCGTGCTGCTGTATCCTGTGATGCCGGAGGGCACTGCGAAAATTTACGAACAGCTGGGGCTTAAGGGAAGCCCGGGCGAGGTTGACCCGGCGGCCCTGCGCTGGGGAGAGTTGCCGGAAGGGACGCCTATAGGAGAGGTTAAGGCGCTCTTCCCTCGAATTGACAAAGCGAAAATCATGAAGGAAATCGAAAAAGAGAACGAGCAATCTGTTGGCACTCATGCCACGGAAGCGGACGCAGTCGCGGGCGCTCCTGCTTCGAGCGAAACCAGGCCCGAGCCGCCGCAGCGCGGCGCCACAGAAGCAGAGGCGGTCGCCGGTACTCAATCCGTAGAAGGTGTCACGCAGTTTATAGAGATTACCGATTTCGCAAAGATCGACCTGCGCGTCGGAGAAGTCCTGACGGCCGAGCGCGTGCCGAAATCAGATAAGCTGCTGCGCTTCACGATCGACCTGGGCGAAGAGACGCCGCGACAGGTGCTGGCAGGGATAGCCGAGCATTACGAGCCGGAAAAGATGGTTGGAAGAAAGCTGGTGGTCGTCTCTAATCTCAAGCCGCGCAAGCTCCGCGGATTCGAGTCGCAGGGCATGATTCTGGCCGCCTCCATTGGCGAAGAAGGCCGCCCCGTCATCGCCACCTTCACAGAAGACGTGCCGAACGGCGCACGACTCAAGTAAAGCGGTCGTCGGGTGCCGGGTGTCTGGAAAAGAAGATCAAATTGTCTTTCTCTTACAGGCCCCCGTCGCCCGTCGCCCTTTCTTATGTTTGTAGATTCACACGCGCACATTGACGGGCAGGAGTACGACGAGGATCGCGACGAGGTTGTAGCTCGCGCGAGGGAAGCGGGCGTGCGCGCAATTTTGAATGTGGGTACGGGCGACCCTTCGAGCGGGGCGTTCGAGCGCGCGGTTCAGGTGTCGGAAAACTATGAGCACGTTTACGCAGCCGTGGGCGTTCATCCACACGACGCCAGTCTCTTTGACGATGTGGCCGCCGAACGTCTGGAGCGTCTTGCCCTTGAAAGCTCCCGCGTCATAGCGTGGGGCGAGATTGGTCTGGATTATCACTACGACCACAGCCCGCGAGAGGTACAGCGCCAAATCTTCAGGCGACAATTGCGAATCGCACGCAGGCTTGAGCTGCCCGTCATCATTCATTCGCGCTCGGCGGACGAGGATACAGTCCGTATCCTGCGCGAGGAGATGAGTGATTCGAAGCGTCGCGGCATCATGCACTGCTTCGGCGGAAGCACGCAGATGGCTGAGAGCGTGCTTGAGCTAGGCTTCATGATCTCCTTCGCCGGGAACGTGACCTTCAAGAAGGCGGAAGAGCTGCGTGACGCGGCTAGGCGCGTTCCTCTGGATCGCCTCCTGGCCGAAACCGACTGCCCCTTTCTTACGCCGGTGCCTTTTCGCGGGCGGCGAAACGAGCCCGCTCGCGTGCGAGAGGTTGTAGCCGGGCTCGCAGCCTTGCACGGCCTTGAGACGGAAGAGCTGGGCCGCGTCACTTCAGGGAATTTCAGCCGCTTCTTCAATCTTGACTTGTAAGCAGGCGGCGGCTGCTGAAAACTTTCTACAACGTCGCGTTTGATGTTATGCTCTGCGCTCGTAGTTAAAGCGTCTTTGATTACAAAGGCTTTGAAACGGTCGCTATAAGATAAAGCTATGGCACAACAGAACTCCTTCGATATTGTTTCCGAGGTTGACCGCGCGGAAATCAGCAATGCCATCAACCAGACCATGAAAGAGGTTCATCAGCGCTTCGACTTCAAGGGAAGCAAGGCCGAGGTGATGATGGAAAAAGATGAGCTTGTCCTGACGGGCGAGGATGAGACGCGCCTGAGGAACATGAACGACATTCTTCAACAGAAGCTGGTGAGGCGCGGCGTGCCCCTGAAAGCCTTAAATTACGGTAACGTAGAGCCTGCGGCGGGCGGTACCGTTCGCCAGCGGGCCTCGATTCAGCAGGGCATCCCGCAGGAAAAGGCCAAGGAGATTGTGAAGTACATCAAGGACACCAAGGCCAAAGTGCAGGCGTCTATTCAGGGCGACACGGTGCGCGTCACAGGGCGCGACCGCGACACTCTGCAAGACATAATCGCCAAGCTCAAAACCAAAGACTTCGGCATCAACATGCAGTTTACAAACTACAGGACTAATTAAAGTGATGAGTAACTGAGTGATGAGTGCTGAGCTAAACACATCCTTCTTTTACTCAGTACTCATCACTCAGTACCCAGTACTTCATTTATGAACACGTCACACACAGCCGAGATTGAGTCACCGCAGACGAGCGCACGGCGCATCTTCAATCTCATCAGCACTGAACTGGGCCTTGTCGAAGAGGAGTTCGAGCGACAGGCGCGCTCCAACATACAGGTCATCTCGTACCTCGGCGATTACCTGCGAGCGTCCGGTGGAAAGCGCGTGCGGCCTGCGCTCACGCTCCTGTCTGTTTATGCCGTCGGCGGGGACGGCTCGCGCTACAACGCCATACGCATGGCCACTGTGATGGAGTTTCTGCACACGGCCACGCTCGTACATGACGACGTGATTGATAATGCGGAGATGCGGCGCAACCGCGCTTCCATCAACTCTCGCTTCGGAAATCAGACGGCGGTGCTGATGGGCGACTGGCTCTACATGTCTGCGTTCGAGACAAGCCTCGCCGAGCGCTCGCTGCCCGTGCTAGACATTCTGACGGCCGTCACGCGTAAGATGACGGAAGGCGAGCTTCTACAGTTGACGCTCCTGGGCCGCACGGAGATTTCCGCAGAGCAGTACTTCGATGTGTTAGAACGAAAGACGGCCTATCTCTTTTCGGCCTGCTGCGAGATTGGGGCAATTCTCGGCGGCGCGGATGCCGACGAGCGGGCTGCGCTTCGTGATTACGGCATGAAGTTGGGGACGGCCTTTCAGTTGGTGGATGACCTGCTGGATTTCACAGCGACGGACGAAGTGCTGGGCAAGCCCGCCGGTCTTGATCTGGTTGAAGGAAAGCTGACGCTTCCGCTTATCTACCTGCTGGAAGACGAGCCGCGATGGCGTGCTCGCGTGCAGGCGGTCATGCTAGAAGGCAATTATGAGCAGGTGACGCGCGGGGAGCTTCTGGAGGCGGTTGAAAGCTCGGGCGCTCTGGAAAGAGCGCGCCGCGTGGCATTCGAGTTCGCGCACGATGCGCGAAACTCCCTCGAACGGCTGCCCGATTCCGATTACAGAGACGCTTTACGCTCTATCCCGACCTATATCATCGAACGAGAGAGCTAAAGATATGCCGAACGAAAATCTTCTTGCGACGCTTGAACAATCATTGCGCCATGCGCGTGCTGCGCGCAATCGGCTGGCGTCGAGGCTGGCCGAGCTGGAAGCCGAAGCCGATACCATACGGCAGGAGATTGCGGAGATGGACACGCTGGCCTCACAGACCGAAGCCTCTATCTTCCGCCTCATGTCTTCCATGCTCAGCGCTGGCGCACAAGCCCCCAGCCCCGCGCCTTCGGATGCAGAGCTTGAGGCGGCCATGCGACGCGACGCGGCCGCACGTAACGTTTATGCGCCCAAGACGGTTCCGCTCCAGCATGACATACCGTCTCTACGGCCCAACATAGAGGTCAAAAGCGACAGGTTCGCGGACCGCACCATCCCGCAGGCCACGACCATGCTGCTCAGGGAAGCGGGCGAGCCTCTGCATGTCAATGAGATCTACAATCGCCTGGTAGAGGGCGGCTTCAATTTCACGGGCCACAATCCAACCATCAGCATAGCCGTCTCGCTCAATCGAAACGGTCGTTTCCGCAAAGTCGCGCCCGGCACTTTTGATCTGGTCATGCGCGACGCCTCACAGGCCGTCTGACGACGGGCTTTGAACTGAAAAGATAAATCTTCGGCCCCCTCTGCCCCCGCTTTGCGCCTTAAAACGTAGTGTGCAAAGATGAGCGCCGCACGGCTTTTATTAACTCTTAAGGATTCCATGATTTTATGCGAGCAATGATTCTGGCCGCAGGCTACGGCACGCGCCTGTGGCCGCTCACGGAAGATCGCACGAAACCGGCCATACCTTTCCTGGGCCGCCCACTGGTCGGCTACGTTGCGGAGTACCTCGCCGGTTACGGTTTCGACGAAGTGATCGTCAATCTTCATCACCGCCCGGAGTCCGTGCGCGAAGCGCTGGGCGACGGGAGCCGTTTTGGCGTCAAACTCTTCTACGTGGAAGAGCATGAAATCCTCGGCACGAGCGGCGCGCTGGATAACGCGCGACATCTTCTAGAGAGCGACACTTTCATAGTCGTCAACGGCAAGATCGTCACAGACATAAATCTGTCGGAAGCGCTCGCAACTCACAGGCGCACGGGCGCGATTGCCACGCTCGTTCTGCTGCCGAATCTGAAGCGCGAGCGCTTCAGTATAGTTCACACGCGGGATGGCTTTATCAACGGCTTCGGCGGGATGCCGGAACCCCCGAAGGCGTCCGATAACGCCGGTGATAAAGCAGGCGTGCAGGATGAAGAAGATGTCCCGCTCATGTTCACTGGGATTCAGATTCTGGAGCCGCGCATCTTCGAGTACATACCGCGCGGAGTCTTCTCGCATTCGACCACGGACGTTTACCCGAAAGCCATGGACGCGGGGGAGCGTATAGCCGCACACGTCGCCACGGGCATGTGGCACGAGCTTTCGACCATAGAGCGCTATCTGGAGATAAGCCTTGAGCTCATGACCGTAGAGGGGCGCGAGTGCGAGATTGGCGAAGGCTGTATCGTCTCGCCCGGCGCAGACGTGCGAGAGTCAATTCTATGGGAGAACGTGACAGTTGATGAAGGCGCGCGTCTTCGCCGTGTAATCCTCGGTGACGGCGTTCA
>DASVVZ010000280.1:0-8980 GCA_036389875.1 Pyrinomonadaceae bacterium | reverse complement strand
CAGCGACAGCCCGAGCAGTACGAAGTTGGCTATCAGGAGCACTATGGCGCTATCGCTGAAGAGAAAAGCGAGCCACAGAGGCACAGAGACGAGCGCTGCCACCGCGCTCAAAAGCATTCGCCCGCCGCGGTGCTTTCTGCGCAGCCGGTCGGACAGGTAGCTGCCTAAGATAGTCCCGCCCACGCCTGCCGTCAGCATCAGGATGCCGCCGATTGTGCCAATCAGCAGAAGCGAGAAGCCGTGAAGACGGTTGACGAAGATAGGCCCCCAGAACCCCAGATTGTTTGAAGCCAGCCCGAAGAGCGCGTAACCCGTGAAGAGATACAGAAGCGGTCTGGAGCGAAAGAGCATCTTCCAGTCGTCGCTGGTGTAGCGAACCTGCTTCGTCTCGGTTCTGCCGCGCGGCTCCTCGCGCAGGAAAAAGACCAGCGCCGCCAGCAGCAGCCCCGGGAAGCCCAGAAGATAGAAGGCCCAGCGCCACCCGTAAGTCTGACCTATCCAGCCGCCCAGAAAAAATGCCACGCCTCCGCCTATCGCTATGCCCGTGGAGTATATGGCGTGAACTGTGGCGCGCACTCGCGGCGGAAAGTAGTCGCTCAAGAGAGAGAGCGCCGCTGGGCCGAGCGTGGCTTCACCGACTCCCACCATCACCCTACAGAGAAAGATCGACCAGAAGCCAAGCCCGAAGCCCGTCAATCCCGAAAAGAGGCTCCACACGGCCAGGCCCGCCGCAATCAGATTCTTTCTGACAGAGCGGTCTGCCAGCCGCCCGAATGGAATCCCCAGCAGAGTGTAAAAGATTGTGAAGGAGGTTGAGCCCAGCAGCGCCAGCTCGAAGTCGGAGAACTTCATCTCCGCCTTAATCGGCGCGAGCAGTATGTATATGAGCGTCCTGTCCAGAAAATTCAGGACATAAACCAGCGTCAGCAGTCCGAGCGCATACCACGCGTACGTAGAGACTCCGGCCGAATGCTCAGCGCCGTCCTCAACTGTTATAGGTTTTGTTGACATGCTTCTCCGGCTCAATCCCGATTCTTTAAGCTGGCGTCTCTAAGACTTCAGGGCTTCAAACCAGCACGACCGCCTCGCCGCGTATCACAGGCTCGTCTCTCTGATTCGTGCAGACGGTTTCGAGGGTGACGATAGGCTTATCTTCCCTGACCTTCGTGACGGTGACGCGCGCGGTGATGGTGTCGCCGGGATAAACGGGCGCGACGAAGCTGAGCGACTGGCTCAGGTAGACGGTGCCCGTGCCGGGCAGTTTGTTTGCCAGCACCGCAGAGATGAGCCCGGCGCTCAACATGCCGTGCGCTATCCGGCGACCGAAGCGGGTCGTCTTTGCGAAATCGTCATCCAGATGAACCGGATTATGGTCTGTCGTCAAATCCGCGAACGTTCTGATGTCATCGTCCGTGATGGTCTTCGTCAGGGAATCCGTATCTCCAACCTGTAAAGCCATTGTCGCTACCTTCTCTCTGCGGGGGATTCCAAAAATTTCAGGAGCGCCGCGTTGAACTCAGCGGCCTTCTCCACCATGGGCACGTGGCCGCATTCGTCGAAGACTATGAGCTCCGAGCCGCGAATCTCGCGCTTGAACCTTTCGCCGAACTCTTTGAGCGGCGTCAATCCGTCGTGCCGGCCCCAGATGATGAGCGTCGGCTGCTTGATGGCGGAGAGCTTTCCGTCCAGCATGTCTTCACGCCTCGCTATGGATTCGATAAGGCTCTGTATGGTGTAGCCGTCGCCTGCGCCCATGCGCTGCGTGAGCGTGAAATCTATGGCGGCCTCCGACAGGTAAAGCTGCTTGTTGTAGAAGACCAGCGCCGACAATGCGCGTATGCCTTCGCGCGTGGAAGGATTGAGCGCGGCCAACTGCTTCGCGTCGAAATCCTTCGGCGGCGCAAATCCTGCGGCATCCACCAGCACCAGCCGCTCCACGCGTTCGGGATGAGCAATCGTGTAGAGCGCGGCAATCCAGCCGCCCATGGAATTGCCCACGAGCGTGGCGCGCTCAATCTTCAGCTCGCTGTAAAGCCTGTCCAGAAAATCCACGTAAGTACCTATGCGATAGTTAATCAGGGGCTTATCCGACTGGCCGAAGCCAATCTGATCCGGCACGACTACGCGGTACTTAGCGGCGAGCGCGTTGATGTTCAGAGTCCAGTTAGCAGAGTTTCCGCCCATCCCGTGCAGCAGAATCACGGTCTGCGGCCCACCGCCCGCCTCAAGGTAGCGAATCTTCTGCCCGTAAATCCTGACCTCTTTCTCCGCACGCGCCGGAGACTGAGCGCTCGCCGCTACGAGAAAAAGCAGCAGCGCGGCGAATAAGAGGAGCGCTCGGCGCGTTCCGTCGAAGATGATTTTAGTCATATTCCATGCCCCTTATATAAATCCTCGAGAAGCTCGCCGAAGCGTTCGGTCACGACGCTGCGCTTGAGCTTCATGGTCGGCGTCACTTCGTCGCGTTCAATCTGCAGGTCTCGCTCAAGTATGACGAATCGCCTGACGGCCTCCGTGGAGGAGACGCGCGAGTTGGCGCTGTTGATAATCTCCTGCACGAGTCGCACAATCTCGGGATGTCTGGTCAGCTCCGCAAAGCTCTCGAAGGGAATCGCACGCGCGCGAGCGTACTCTTCGGCCTCCAACTGGTTGAGCGTAACGAGCGCGACCATGTAGCTCTTGCCTTCGCCGTACAGAAGCGCGTGGCTTATCAGGTGATGCTCCTTGATTAGATTCTCTATGAGAGCGGGCGCTACGTTCTTTCCGGTGGAGGTGATGATAAGCTCCTTCTTGCGCCCGGTGATGCGAAGGAACCCGTCCGCGTCCATGCACCCGAGGTCGCCGGTCAGAAGCCAGCCGTCGCGCATCACTTCCGCCGTTCTTTCCGGCTCCCTGTAATAGCCACTGAACATCATCTCGCTGCGCACAATAATCTCGCCATCCTCTTCTATACGCACCCGGCAGCCGGGCATAGGCGGCCCCACTGTGCCGAACTTGTAGTTGTCCGGACGATTGAAAGCCACACAGACGTTCTCCGTCAGTCCGTAAGCCTGAAGAATGGGGATGCCTGCGGCGTCGAAGAATTCGGCCACCTCCATCAGCAGTGGCGCTCCGCCCGAAGTGGCCAGCCGCAAGCGCCCTCCGAAATAGTCGTTGACGCGAGCGAGGACGGGCAGCGCACGCTCTTCATATTCCGCGCGCAAAGCTTCGGGAATGGCTTCTCCGGCCTGTCTGAGGCGACTGACCTGTTTTCCGATCTCAAGAGCAGCGTGGAACCCGCGCTGCTCTTCTTCGGAAGCACTGTCCAGGTCGCTCATGATGCGCGCGTGAACCTTCTCGAAAAAGCGCGGGAGGCTGGCGAAGACGGTCGGCCGCACCTCCATCATGTAAGCCCACAGCTTCGACAGGTCGTCAACGAAGTAGGCGGGCGTCCCGGCGTACAGCCGGTTGTAGAGGCCGCTGATGCGCTCCGCCACGTGGCAGTACGGAAGGTAAGAGAAGCAGACATCCCGGTCGTAAACCGGAATCGTCTCGCGCAGGGATTCGACGCTGTTGATGATGTAACGGTGGCTGAGCGTAGCGCCTTTAGGCAGACCCGTGGTGCCGGACGTGTAGACCATTATGGCCACGTCGTCCGCGTCTGCGCCGAGCGCATTCTCTTTGAGCAGGGGCAGGACGCCGGACGCGGCGTCCCGGCCTATCTGAAGAAAGTTCCTGTAGCTGGTAACATTCGCATGAGAGCGCGCCGCTACTTCGTCAAGCGCTATGATGGCTTTAACCTTCGGAAGCTCCGCGCGCACGCTCAGGATTTTTTCCAGCTGGAAGGCCGTGTCAACCAGCACGAACTCCGCGTCCGAATGATTGATGATGTACCGGCACTGCTCCGCGGAGCTTGTCGGATAAAGCCCGACCGAGATGCCTCCGGCGCAGATTGTACCTACGTCCGCGACGGGCCACTCAGGCACATTGCCCATGAGTATGCAGACGGAAGCCCCGCGCCCGAGGCCCGAAGCCAGAAGCGCACAGCCGAACTCGTGCGCCTCCCTGTCAAACTGATTCCAGGAGATGCCCTTCCAGGCTTCGCCCTCTCGCACGAAGAAGACATCGCGCGCCTCGCCACTTCCCGCGCAGTACTGCTCCACCCTCTCGCGGAACAACGTGTAAATATTCGGATACTTCATAAGAACAGTTTTCAGTTTCCAGTTTTTAGTTCTCAGTTAAAAGCAAGTCGGGTCTTTGCTGAAAACTGGAAACTGCTTTCAGTATTGAAAGGCGACGCATGCCATGTTGAGGCCGCCTCCAGAGGCACACATCACAAGCTTATCGCCTCGCTTGAGCTTTCCCTCCCGTACGGCGTCGTCAAGCACCATAGGGATGCAGGCAGAGCCCGTGTAGCCCCACTTGCCCATGATGGTGTGCGTGCGCGACATGGGGAGGTCCAGGCGGGACATGACCTCTTTGATTGTGCTCAGGTTGACCTGCGTAAAGAGAAAGAGCGCGATGTCGTCCGGCGCAAGCCCGGCCTTCCGAAGCACGTCGCGCACGATCGCGGGCCAGCCGTCGTTATTGACCTCGGCCGGATACTTTTTGGCAAAGCGCAGCTTGGCCCAGATGCCTTCGCGCAGTACCTCTTCCGTGATGGGAATGCGCGTGCCGCCGGCGTAAATGCCCATGTGGTCATGAAAGCTGCCTTCCGCGACGAGCTTCGAGGCGAGAAAGCCGGGGCCGTCCGTGGAAGCCTGAAGCACGAGCGCACCCGCCCCGTCCGCGAATATCGTGCAGGTCTTTTTGTCCGTCCAGTCAACGTACTTGCTCATGGCGTAGGCGCCTATCACCAGCACGTTCCTGTAGGACTCGTCCGCGATGATGTACTTGGAGGCCGTGTCGAGCGCCGTGACGAAACCGGCGCAGGCGCAGTTCAGGTCAAAGGTGCCGGCGTTCTTTGCGCCCAGGCGGTGCTGCACCACTACGGAAGTCGCGGGCGAGACGTATTCGGGCGTGTCCGTCGCCAGCACGATTAAGTCCAGGTCTTCCGCCCTGACTCGGGAGGCTTCCAGAGCACGCGCGGCCGCGGCCTCGGCCAAATCAGCCGTGCTTTCATCGGGCGCCGAGATGTGGCGCTCTCGTATCCCTATAATTTGAGAGACGAACTCGTTTACATCCTCGCCCAGCATGCGGCTCAGGTCGTCGTTTGTCAGAATTTTTTCCGGCACGTATGAGCCCGTCCCGGCTATCTTTGCGTAGCGCATCTTATCTTTCGTTCTCTTTAATGAACTCTATGACGGCCGAGTTGAACTGTTCGGCCTGCTCTATAAAGAAGGTATGGCTGCCGCCCTTGATAATGGCGAGTCGCGCACGGGGTATGCGCGCGGCCAGGTTGCGAGAGTTCTCCACCGGCACGATGATGTCGGCGTCTCCGCTTAAGACGAGCGTCGGCGCGCTTATCCGAGAGACTCTCTCTTCGGCGTTGAACCCGAGCGCCGCCTGAAGCTGCTGAAGGTAGGCGTATTCGGGCACGAAATTCTGTGCTCGTAAAGCTATCACCTTCTCAACCTCGTCTCTTCTTCGCTCGACATAGGCGGGCGAGAATGCCAGCAGCAGATTCTCGCGCACGCGCTCTTCCGTATTGAGCCCCTTTGTAGAAGCAATCGCCTGAAGGGTCTCAAGCGCGGGCGGCACATGATTGGGGCCGCCGAAGCTCGTACAACAGAGCGTCAGGCTCCTGGTCATTTCCGAAAACCCGAGCGCAAACTCCTGCGCGACGAAGCCTCCGAAGGACGCGCCCAATATGTGCGCGCTCTCAATCCTGAGGGCCTTGAGCAGCGCCGCCACGTCGTCCGCGATCGTCCTGATTGTGACGGGCGCGTCGGGCGCATCGGAGCGGGAGACGCCGCGCGGGTCAAAGCAAACGGTGCGAAACTCTTTTGAGAAGTCCGGTATCTGCTTGAACCAGATCCAGAGCCCCGTGCCGAAGCCCGGAATCAATACCAGAGGAGCGCCCCTTCCGTGCTCCTCGTAGTAAAGCTCTATCTCGCCAGCGAAAATCTTCGGCATGACGTTTTCGAGAGTAAGCCTTTGTCCGGTGAGGGTACAAACCCCGAAGCACTCACGGTATAAAACAGGGTATGAAAAGGCGAGTGCTACGGGGTCTGTATGAAACGCGTTCCGTGAGCTTAGAAGTTAAGCTTGAACGCGAACTGAATAACGCGCGGGCCCGTCGTCGTCTGCGTGATGCGTCCGAACGTGGCGGGCACCGCTATGTTGCTGTTCGGGTTGGCGAAGTTCGTCCAGTTAAAGAGATTGAAGAACTCCGTGCGGAACTCGCCGCGCACGCTCTCCGAGAAGGGTATGAACTTCACGATCGAGAAGTCCAGATTCTTCTGCCCCGGCCCGCGGAAAGCGTTGCGGCCCGTATTGCCGAACGGGTTCGCCGGGTCAAAGGCCGGATTGTTGACCACGCCGACCGCCCCCCCGGCCACTATGGGACGCGAGATGACGAAAGCGGACGTGTTGAAATAACCGTTCAGCCTGTCGGTTATGTCTCCGGTCGTGTAGACGTTGCCGGAGAATCCGTTGGCGAAGTTTGCCCGCTGTATGATGTTGTTGTTCGGATTATCAATGATGGAGAAGGGCAGCCCCGTCTGAAGCGTCAGGATGCCTGCTATCTCCCAGTTGTTCAGGATGGCGCGGGCTGCGCGCGACTCTGAACTCGTCTTCGGCAGGTCGTAGACGAAGCTGTAGACGAAGCGGTGCGTGCGGTCAAAATCGGACGGCCCGTAATTGGTGCGCCAGTTGAACTGGTCGCCCGCCACGGCCTGCAATTCGTTGACAGCCGTGCCCGAATAGTAGTCGGTCGAGCGCCCCCATGTGTAGGCGGCCAGGAATTGAAGCCCGCGGCTGAAGCGCTTGGTGACGCTCACCTGAAGCGAGTCGTACTGCGAGTTGGAGCTGGACTGAACCTGCTGTATGCCGCCGGCAGCATTCTTCTGCGTCGAAAGGAATGTCCCCAGAGGCGCGGTGAAGCTATTGGTCGCCTGGTTGTAGACCGGCTGGTTGCGCGTAATCACCTGTAGAAGCTTTCTACCGCTCGCGCCTACGTAGCCGACCTCCAGCAGGTAATCGTCCGCAAACTCCCACTGAACGTTAGTGTTGTACTGCTGTATGTAGGGCGTGCGCAGGTTCTGGTCAATGAAGATGCCGCTAATCGGTACGCCTACCAGAGGAGTGAGCGGGTTAAGCGGACTCGGGACGGTCGCGTTGACGGGGAACTGCGTGGGCTGCGGCACAGGCACGAACGGGCTTGAGAAGGGCCGCAGGCTCGGCACAACCACCGCCGCAGGATTGACCACTCCTACGGCCAGCGCCAGGTACGGGAAGTTCAGAAGCTGCGTGTTGGCGTAGCGCGTGGAGAGACGGTCGTAGTAGATGCCGTAGCCTCCGCGCAGGACTATGCGCCGAGACTCAGAGACGTTGTAAGCGAAGCCTACGCGCGGCGCGAAGTTGTTCTTATCGTTCGGAACGAGCGTGTCGTCCACGAGCGGCACGCCCGGAATAGGATTGGTGGCGTTGCCGGCCTGCACAAAACCGTTCGGCGGCCCCGCCGGTGCGGCGGCCGTTCCGGCCTTGAACTGTTCGGGTATGAAATTGACAAGGCGGCCGCGTATGTCCTTCGGATAACCGTAGAAGTCATAACGCAGACCCAGATTGAGCGTCAGGCGATTGGTTACTTTCCAATCGTCCTGAACAAAGAGGCCCAGGTCGTTCACCCTCAGCGCTCGGTCGTAAACGCCGGAGCCTATGATGGAAATGCCGTTCCCGGTCAGGAAGTTTGTGAAAGCCGAGAAGGGATTGAGAGTGGTAGGGCTGAATTGCAGGAAGCCGCGCGAGAAGGCGTTGAAGTAGAAGTTGACCTGCGAGCGGCGATACTCGCCGCCTATGCGAAGCCGGTGATTGCCCGCCACGATTGAGAGCGTGTCGTTCACGCTCCAGGCGTTGATGCGCGACGACTGGTCAGCAAAGCTGCTTGAGCCGAGCGTGAAAAGCCCAGGCAGCACTATCGTAGGCAGCCCCGGAAAAAGATTTCCAATCGGATTGGTGATGCCGAACTGCGCGCCCGTGAAAGGCTCTATGGGCGTGGAGGTGACGCGAAGGCGGCTGAAACCGAAACGCGCCTGGTTGACCACGTTCGGACTGAAGACGTAGGTGTCAGTCAGAGAGGCCAGGCTCTGTATGATGTCCAGCTCGCCGCCGAAGCCCGGAAGCTGCGTCGGCCCGTTCCCCAGACCGGCGAAGTTGTAGTTGGCCTGCCTCGTAGGATTGCTGGCGAAAAACGCCTTGGCCGAGAAGGAATGATTCTCGCTCAGCTTCAAATCGAAGTTGCCGTTGAACTGGTCTTCTCTAAACGTAGAGATGTCCGAGATGGTCACGGAACCCGTGGAAGTTGAAGCGGACGGAATAGCAAACTGGCCGTTTGGCAGACGCGCGTTCAGAAGCGCGACGGCAATCGGGTCAACCTGGGCTGCGGTCAACGCGGGCTGCTGTTGAGCTACGGGCAGCGCGGCGTTGTAGGCGTTGAAGGCGGCGGCGATTCCGGCTGCGGTGCGATTCGCGTCCGTCAAAAAAGGCGGGAGCGTCGGCGACATCAGGCTGTTAATCAACGACGCGCCGTTGCGCTCGCGCGTCCCCTGGTAAGAGGCGAAGAAGAAGGCCCGGTCTCTAACAATCGGGCCGCCGATTGTTCCTCCGAACTGGTTGCGCGACAGCACGGGCTTCTGCTGCCCCTGTCTTTCCAGGAAGAAGTCGTTGGCGTTGAGCGCGCGGTTTCGGAAGAACTCGTAGACGTTGCCGTGAAACTCGTTGGAGCCCGATTTGGTAATGGCCTCGACGTTGCCGCCCGCGTTCCTTCCCTGCGCAGCATCGTAAAGACTCGTCTGTACTATGAACTCCTGAAGGCTGTCTGTCGCCGGCACAGCTATGTTCG
>DASVVZ010000279.1:0-1631 GCA_036389875.1 Pyrinomonadaceae bacterium | reverse complement strand
AGCAGGGGAAATCCACCTCGCGCGAGACTCTTTCATAGAGCGCGTTCATCCCAGCGAAGCTGGTAGAGAGCACGAAGGCGCGGCCGCTCGTGGCACGCAGTATCTTGACGACCTCCGCGGCGGCTTCGTCAATCCATTGCGGGGAGCGCGGATCCGAAAGCCTGCGGGGCAGATAAAGCACCACCTGATTCTCAAAATCGTAGCCCGACGGCGCGACCAGTTCTTCCGTCTCCGCCATCCCCAGCCGCTCGCGTATGAAAGAGAAGCTTCCCGCGCTCGCGAGAGTCGCGGAGGTAAGCACGGCCGTCTCCACGCGCTCGAACAGCTTGTCCTGTAAGAGCCCGGAAACGTCTATGGGCGAAGCACGAAGGAACGCGCCGCGTCCCCTGCGCTCGAGCCAGTAGACGAAATGACGGTCGTCGCCGGCGACTATGAATTGAAGGTCGAAGCGAAGCTGGCGTATGCGCCTGACAAGGTTTTCGACTTCGGGCGGCGCGTCGCGCAAGGCATCGAGGGTCGTCTCCATACGCTCAAGCGCCCCGTCCAACCCCAGATAAGCGTCTCCGAGAGCGGTCGCTTCCACGTCTCCCGCCCGATTCTTTCTGGCAAAGGTGCCCGGCAGAATCGGAAATCTTCCGCCCTCTTCGCCGCGCCCTTCGCGGAAGCCCATCCAGAAATTTTCGGCAAAGCGGATAACGCGGCCCGCCGTCCTGGTCAGCTCCCGGTTTGCCTCTACGCTCGTGACTGGCAGCAATTGAAGGTCTCGCACGAGGTCTTCTATCTGGTAGCTGGAGACCTGCGCGCCGAAATATTCCGCAGCCACGTCTTCAATCTGATGCGCCTCGTCAAAGATGACCGCCGAGTAATCGGGCAACACCTGCCCGTATTCGCCGCCGCGCAAAGAGAGGTCTGCGAAGAAGAGGTGATGATTGACTATCACTATGTCGGCTTCGCTCGCGCGCTGGCGCATGCGCGTGATAAAACAGGCGTCGTACTCCGGACACTTCTGCCCGAGGCAGGTTTCGCTGCGGGCGTCTATGTGCCGCCAGAAGGGCAGGTTTTCGGGAAGCTCCGTCAGCTCGGCACGGTCGCCCGTCTGCGAGTCCCTGGCCCAGCGCTTCACCTGGTCGAAGTAATCAAGCTCTTCGAGGCCCTCCAGCACGGGCGAATCTTCCGCCCGCTTAATGCGTTGCAGGCAGGCGTAGTTGCTGCGCCCCTTCATGTAAGCGGCTGTGAACTTACGTGGCAGCACTCGTTGAAGAAAGGGGATGTCCTTCTCCATCAGCTGCTCTTGCAGATTTTTCGTGCCGGTGGAAATGATTACGCGCTGGCCGCGCGCGACGGCGGCGGCAATCGCGGGCACAAGGTAGGCGAGCGTCTTACCCGTGCCCGTGCCCGCTTCTACAATCAGATGGCGCTTCTCATGAAAGGCGCGCAGCACGGCTTCGGCCATCTGAATCTGGCCGGGGCGATACTCGTACTCGGGATGAGAGCGCGCAATTAAACCGTCGCGCCCGAAAATCTCTTCCATGTAAATACCGGCTCAATCAAAAGCGGGAACGCCAGATGCTTCCCCGAACATCAGCGCTTGATTATTCGAAATGACCTGAAGAAGCTGTTGCGCTCGCTCT
>DASVVZ010000278.1:0-2507 GCA_036389875.1 Pyrinomonadaceae bacterium | reverse complement strand
TGGGATAAGACGGCGCGTGTGTGGGAAGCCGCAACGGGCAAGCTCGTGTCCATTCTGGCCGGGCACGACGGCCCGGTCCCGTACGTCACGTTCAGCCCCGACGGGCAATTCATAGTCACTTCCGGCAGAGACGGTAAAGCGCTCGTCTGGACAAATTGGCAGACGAGCACGCCTAGCGTGGCAGTTACGCTGGCGGAGAGCGCGGGTTTATGGAGCGCCGCCTTCAGCCCCGACGGCCGTTACATAGTCGCGGCGGGCGATAGAATCCTGCGCGTGTGGGAATGGAAGCCCGGCGCAGGAAGCCCTCAGATGCAGCGCGCGCTTCCCCTGTCGTGGGATGTCTTCAATGCGGTCTTCAGCCCCGACGGCAATCACATTATAGCGGGCGGGCAGCAGGGCGCTTTCATCTGGCAATGGCAGGCGGGCACAGCCGCTGCTCCCAGCATCCTTGAGCTATCGCCCAGAAACTCCCCCTTCAGAGTGGCCTTCAGCAATAACGGTAATTACGTGAGCGCGCGTTGCGACGACAGCGTCCTTTGCATTTGGGAGTGGAAAAACCTGCGTACTATAACCGACCCTGTGATGTTGTCCAGGTCAATGCTGGGGATTCGCGGCGTGGCCTTCAGCCCGGACGATCAGACAGTGGCCACGGGACAGGAGGACGGGACTATTCTCTTGTGGAACTGGCACGCCTCCCAACTGAACGAGCTAAACAAGCCGCACCAGTTGCTGGGACACGTCGGAGACAATTCCGTGATTCACTCGCTGGCCTTCAGCCCGGACAGCCAGTTCCTTGTCTCGGCCAGCGAAGACAACACGGCGCGCATCTGGAGCCTTCGCACACTGGATCCTAATCAGCTGGAGCGCTTGCCGCCCGAAGAGCTTCTTCGATTCGCGGAGAGCAGGGTGGTTCGTCCCTTCACACAGCAGGAGCGCGAAAGATACCTGCACGATACCCATTGAGGATACTACTCTCTCTCTTTCTACGCTCTTGCTGTCCTCGTGCGGGCGCGTGTACTATCGCAGGCCGGACTAGGCTTCCGGCCCGCTTGTCATGAACGTTCATCCAACAGCCCTAATCAGCAGACATTCAAAGATAGCAGACGATGTTCGCATGGGGCCGTATGTTATCGTCGAAGATGACGTGACCATCGGCGCCGGCTGCGAGATAGCTTCCCACGCGGTCATCAAGAGCCACACGACCCTCGGGAGCGGCAACCGCGTCGGTGAGCACGCCGTCCTTGGCGGCCTGCCGCAGGACGTAAAGTTCAGGGGCGAGACGACCCGCCTCGTCATCGGCGACGATAATTTGATACGCGAGTTCGTCACTATTCATCGCGCGGCCGGCGAAGGCGAAGCGACCCTCTTGGGCTCTCGCAACTTCCTGATGATTGGCGTTCACGTCGCGCATAATTGTGTGGTGGGCGACGACAACATCTTCGCCAACGGCGCTGCTCTGGCGGGCCACATCACTGTCGAAGACCACGTCTTTCTCTCGAACAACGTCGGCGCGCATCAATTCATACGCATGGGCCGCTATGCGATGGTCGGAGGCAAATCGAAGATAGTGCAGGACGTGCTCCCGTTCTTTACCACGGACGGGAACCCTGCGCGCGTGCGCGGCCTCAACAGCGTGGGGCTTCGCCGCGCAGGCTTTTCAACGGAAGCCCGCCGCGCTCTTAAAGAGGCGTACCAGCTTCTCTTTCGTCGCGGCCTGCCTCTACAGGAAGCGCTTCAAGAGATGGAGAGCGCGGGCGAGGATAACGTACGGCATCTGGTCAACTTCATACGCGGGTCACAGCGCGGCTTTGCGCGAGAAAGCAGGAAGGGGGAATGAGGGTTTAGGGGTCAGAGGATAGTAAAAGAAAGATAACGCGGATTGTCCTTCTCCATTGCCTGACCCCTAACCCATCCCCCATTTATTCTATGAGCGAAGAAGGCAGAACAGTGGCGGAACTGGCGGCGCACGTTGGCGGCGCACGGGTGCGGGGCGACGCGAGCGTGCGTGTCAGGCGTGTCGCCGCTCTGGCTGACGCGGCTGAAGGCGATATTGCTTTCGTGGAAGATGCGCGCCTGCTTGAAAGTGTCAGCGTGACGCGCGCTTCCTGCGTCATTGTGCCGGAAGGGGCGCAACTGGAAGCGCCGTGCCTGATGGAGGCCGCGCGACCCAAGCTCGCGTTCGCGCTCATAGCGGAGCTTCTTCACCCGCGGAAGAAATTAGCGCCTTCGCGCCATCCTACGGCCATCGTGGCGGAGAGCGCACGCATTGACGAGGGCGTTTACATAGGCGCGTACGTCACCATAGGCGAGCGCACGCGTGTCGGCGGCGGCACTATGATTTATGCCGGAGCGTCGCTCGGAGATGACGTGTCAATCGGCAGCGACTCTGTGCTTCATCCGAAGGTGGTGCTTTACGACAACGTCACAATCGGCAGCCGAGTGGTGCTTCACGCGGGCGTGATAATCGGCGCAGACGGCTTCGGCTACGTGCCGGACGAAGAGAACCG
>DASVVZ010000277.1:0-4215 GCA_036389875.1 Pyrinomonadaceae bacterium | reverse complement strand
AGAGTAGAATTGTGCCGAAGCGTTGCCCCCGGCCTGAAAAGTCTCCAGCGTGTGAAAAAGATTATGCGGCATAGGATTTCAAGAGAGTCTCAGAGAGATGTGGCGAACGCTCCGCTTTTGAGCAGAAGAGCGGACGCACGGTTGGGTCTAAATAAGAGTATTCTCGCTTTTGCAAACATCAAGTGTAATTTCCGGCTTGCTCTTTCGTCAAGCAAGGTAAAGAGGAGGCTTTTGCAACCTCTTCGCCACAAAGTGCGTTGCCCTATCTCCAAGCCATTTGTTATAGTCCTAGCACACAAATAATAGGAGACACGCGACGCCGAAGAAGCAGCCGGAAGATTTTGAATACTTGAGCAACAACCCGGACTTCGTGCCGGACCCGGACATAGAGGAGTTCATGGAGGAAGAGATTGCGCGCGCGCCGAAAGACCCTGACCTGCTGGCTCAGCGCCTGCGCAACAACACCGCGGCGAGCCCCGTGGATGCCGGCGGAGACCCGGACGCCTCCTGGGAGGATGTCAATGACAGTGGCACCGAATCAGTCTCGGGCGACAATCCTACGCCCGATCAGTCGGTGGTGGAAGAGAACGCACGCGCCGTCGGCGTCACCTTTGAAGATAACGAAGAGCTGGACGTGATTGATAAGATTGAGCGCCGCGACCGCGACCGCTTCGAGCTGGACGAGCGCTCAAAGGCCAGCGACGACTCTATATAAAAGCAGTTTTGAGTTTTCAGTTTTCAGTAAAAAGCACAGGGCTCTTGCCTGAAAACTGAAAACTCAATACCTGTCGCTACCTTTTCTGTAGCGTGACGCTTTTGATGACGATGGGGTCGGAGGGGCGCTCGGTTCCCTCATCAACGGGTGCGCCCATGATCACTTCCGCGTTGTTGAGCCCTTCTATTACCTTCCCGAAGACAGTGTAGCGCTTATCGAATGCCGGTTGTGGCTTGAGCGTGATGAAGAACTGGCAGTTGGCCGTGTTGTATGCCTGCTCTTCCGACACGCCAGCGCCCCCTCCTTTGCGCGCAGCGCCCAGAGTTCCCCTGTTATAAGGAATGTCGCTGAACTCGCCCGGCACGTTCGGGTACGGAGAATCGCCCGCGCCCTCATTGCCCGGGATGTTGTCTTTAGAGAAGGGGTCGCCGCCCTGTATGATGCCAAGCTCAGGGTCTATGCGATGAAAGGTCGTGCCGTTGTAGAAGCCTTCATTGACGAGCTGCTTGAAGCGCGCCACCATCTGAGGCGCGATGTTCGGATAAAGCTCTATCACTATGCGACCGTAGCCCGGGTTCTGCATCTCTATGACAGCGACCTCCGCGTCCGGCTCGGGCTTAACTCCCTTTTTCAGATTGGGCGGGTCTTTTACTATAGACTCATCAGAATCCATAGAGTTAGAGTTACCGCCGCCGCCCTTGCAAGCCGCGCCTGCGAGCGCCAGCGCAAATAATAGAACGAAGATTAACCACCCGGCGCGTGCGTTTCGTTTCTCTCCAGCACGACATGCCACATATCTTTTCACTAAAGGTTCGCCTCCCACTTCTCTGTTTTCTCTTCAGAATAACTTACGGCTGTCGAGCAGAATAGTCACCGGGCCGTCATTAACAAGCTCGACTTCCATCATACGACGAAACACGCCCGTAGCCACACGCGCGACGCTTCTGCCCGCCTCCCGGACGAAGAAGTCGTAGAGCGGCTCGGCCGCCTGCGGCTCGGCCGCCTCTATCCAGCTTGGCCTGCGCCCGCGCCTCGTGTCGCCGTACAAGGTGAACTGCGAGACGACGAGCAGCGCGCCGCCCGCGTCCAGCACCGACAGGTTCATGCGCCCCTCTTCGTCTTCAAAGATGCGCAGGTTGATGACTTTTTCTACAAGGTAAAGCGCATCCTGCTTTGTGTCGTCCTGCGCTATCCCTAAGAGCACTACCAGTCCCTTATCAATCTCGCCTACGGTCTCCCCTTCGACGCGCACGGATGCGCGCGTTACGCGTTGCAGCACCGCTCGCATACTTTTTCATCCTTTGCCCTTCTCAAAACGGCAGGTTGAAGAAGAGGAAATAGCCGTTGAGCATCAGCACTGTGGCCAGCGCGCCCGCCACCAGGGCGACGTAGAGAATCTTCCTGGAGTTTGCCAGGATTGCTACGGAGGCCAGCACTATGGCGATTTGAAAGAGCGCTTCGGAGAAGTCGAAGTTCGGGTCTTGCGCCATGGCGCGGTCTCGCTGTTCAGTCAGCCCCTGCGCCTTCTTCGCCAGCTCCTTTCTCCCCTCTCCCTTGTCCGGCTCGCTCTCATAACGCGCAGCCGTCTGTCTGTATTCGGCTATCTTTTTCTCCACGGACTGGCGCTGTTCGGGGCTTAGGTTCTGCGAAATTGCTAACTGCTGCTCAAGCGCGTCTGCGGCAAGCTCCGTGCTGGTCTTGCGTATTGTCTTGGCCTGGTAGAAAGCCCACGTGTCGCTCGCCTGTATGTTGTAGTTCATGATGTCTTCGGCTGCGTTTCCGCCGCCGAGACTGGTTATAGCCAACAGCATGGCCATAAAGGCTATGAAGAGCGCGGCGCGCGAGCGGAACTTGTCGTCATCGCCCTTTTCGCCTCCCTCTTCGTTTAACTCAAGAATCTGATCCGCAGCATCGCTAGCTTCCATCTCTTCGTCTGCTTCCTCTCCGAATTGATTGAAATACAAAACCTCTTTCCGTGCCGTCATCTTACAGAAAAATTATAGACAATTACGCTGGCCCTCTCAGTGGGAATGCCTTCCAGTACGAGTGGTCGGAAGCGCGCTCTGAGCGCCGCCTGCTCTGCCGCTTCAAGTAGAATGGGGTCAGCGCCGCTTCCGCACGCCCTAATCACCCGCCCGGCCCCGTCAATTGTGACGCGAACCGTCACGACTCCGATTAAGCGTGCGTGCCTGGCCGCTTCCGGATAAACGGGTAAAGGTTTGCTGACGGGTTCAAGTATGGAGAACTGTTCGCCGTCCGCCGACTGCGAGCCCTTTGCTTTGAGCCTTTCATTTATCAGGCTGGCGCGAATCTGCCCGGCGCGCTTCCAGGCAGCGATGGACTCGTCCGTTCTGTTCATGCGGCTCAGGTGACAGGCATAGCTCTCAAGCACTGGAACCAGCTTAGGGCTGGACGCGCCCGCGCTCTTTTCCATCTGGGAGACCGCGCGTTGATAAAGGGGCTCCGCTTTTCTGTAGCTGTTTGTGAAGCGATAAAACTCCGCCAGACGAAAAGCGGACTGTGCAGACTGTTCGCTCTCCGCGCCTGAGATTTTTTCGTTGATGGCGAGCGAGCGTTTGTAATCATTCTCTGCGCCAGAGAAGTCCCTGTTCATGAAGCGCAGAAAAGCCGTCTTATCCAGCAACAGGGCGTTGCCCGCGTCACCCGGCCCGGCCTGACGCTCGTTGCTCTTGAGTGCGCGCTCATAAAGAGGAAGGGCCTCCTTGTATGATTTCTTCGCAAGGTAAAGCTCGGCCAGATTGATTAAAGCCTCAACGACCAGTTGAGTCTCCTGGCCTGAAGCCTTCTCGCGTAGCTGAAGGACGCGCTTCGCCAGCGAGAGCGCTTCGTCGAGTTTCCCGGCCTTGTAAAGCTGTACGACCTGCTCGTTGAGGCGAGCGGCCTCGTCCGGCTCGGCCGTTTGCTGCCCGCCGCTCTTCTCTTGCAGAACTAGAGAGCTTCCCGCGCTTGTGAGTGTAAGCTGCGCGGCCGCGACCCTTGATAGCAGCAGTAGGGCGCAGAGGGCCAGGGAAAGGTTTGTCATTCGCCGCTTCCCTTCATTTTTTAGGCGGCCTGCTCGGGCGAATCTCCACGCGGCTCGGCAGGCTGCGCTCGTCGTGATTGAGCAGGTCAAGACAGACGCGCGCAATGTCTTCGGGCTGCAACTGCCAGCTCTTTGACTCGCCGGGCTCGTCCCCGCCGAACCCTGTGTTGACGGAGCCCGGCATGACGTAGCTCACCTTTATATGGTCGTGCCGAACCTCCTGCATGAGGGCTTCGCTGAAACCGTTGAGGCCGAATTTAGAGGCGTTGTAGGCGGCCATGCGCGGATGCGGATTCGCGCCCGCTAGAGAAGAGATGTTTATGATGTAGCCCCCGCCGCGCCGCTTCATCTCTGGTATAGCTTCGTGGCAGCAGTAGAAGACGCCGAAGAGATTCGTCTCGAGCACGGCGCGAAAATCCTCCGGCGCTAATTCCTCCACGGGAGCAAAGATGCCTAC
>DASVVZ010000276.1:0-2269 GCA_036389875.1 Pyrinomonadaceae bacterium | reverse complement strand
ATTGAACGTAGCCGAGACGGGTGTTAATGAGATTCAGGGTGTGGCCAGAACTAACCGCGAGAAGCTGATGGGCCCGCAGGACGGGTTGAGGTACATAGCGGAGCGCACGGGCGGCTTTGCCATTTATAACAGCAACGACCTGGGCGGGGGCATCAGAAAGGCTCTTGATGACCAGAAGAGTTATTACCTGATAGGCTTTCAGCCCGATGCTTCGGCATTCGACGCCTCCAAAGTTCGCTTCAATCACCTTACAGTCAGGGTCAAGGGGCCCGGCCTGAAGGTTCGTTACAGAAGCGGTTTCCTTGGAATTACGGACGAAGAGGTGAGGCCCATCGCGAATAGCCCCGAGCGGCAGATTATGCGCGCCCTGGCTTCGCCCTTCGCTTCCGACGACATCAGCTTACGACTGACAGCGCTTTTTGGAAACGACGCCGCGGGGGGCTCCTTCGTGCGCTCGCTCGTTCACATCTCTCCCAGGGGATTGACCTTTACTCAGAAGCCTGACGGGATGCGCGAGGCCGTGATCAACGTCGTAGCCTACACGTTCAGCGAAAGCGGAGCCGTTATTTCTTCAGTCGGCGAGACCCATACCATCACGCTCTCCGATAAGCTTTATGACAGGGCACTACAGAGCGGGCTGGTCTACTCGCTCAACGTTCCCATCAAAAAGGCCGGCGCTTACCAGTTGCGCGTAGCCGTGCGCGACGACAAATCCGAAAAGGTGGGCTCGGCCAGCCAGTTCATCAACGTGCCCGACGTAGGTAAGGACAAGCTTACGTTATCCGGCATAGCCCTGAGCGGCTTCGACCCTGTGGCGACGACAAATAGCGTGGGGGCCGCCAGCGCTGCCTCCGGCGGCGGGACAGCAAACATGCTGACGCAGGCGGCCATGCGTCGCTTCCGCGCAGGACAGGTCATGCAGTTTGCCTACGTCATCTTCAACGCGAAAGCGGACAAAGGCAGGGCGCAGCCGCAACTGGTGACTCAGATAAAGCTCTACCGCGACGGCAAAGAGATTTTCGCGGGCCGCGAGACGCCCTATGAGGTCAGGAACCAGACTGATATGGAGCGGCTGGTGGCCGAAGGCAGCCTGCAACTGGGAGGACTACAGCCGGGCGAGTACGTGTTACAGGTAATCGTCACAGACCTTCGCGCAGAGATAAAAAATCGCACGGCCGTTAATTGGATAGATTTCGAGGTCGTGAAGTAAGCAGGCAAGCGTGTAATTCCAATCTGGGGGCAGAGGCCTTGTCTTCTGTCCCCACAATTATCTGAGTTCCCGAACTTTTGTAGAGACAATCCACGCCTGTCGAGTCTATAATTTCGGTTCACCTCATCACGCGTCGAACAGAATCTAAGCTAACCGAATCCGAAAGAGTATGGACGGCCTGCCAGGTGCGCTCGCGGCCCGTCCGTCAGCTATCCACTGATGTGCGCCCGACCTCTCGTGCGACCTTTCGCGGCGAATCCGCTCGCCATGCTTGCGGTCTGCTTTGCCTGCGGCATCGCGGCTTCGCGATTGACGGCCGTCTCTCTAAGACTTTGTCTAATCTCCTGCATAATCGCTTCGCTCTCCGCCCTGTTCCTCTTCGCATTGAGAAGGGAAGCTTTTACCGTAGCTCTTCTGTCGCTGAGCTTCTTCTCGGCGGGCGCCACGCTCGCGGCCATAGAGCAAAGCAGGATCGAGCCTGAGCGATTGCGGCGTCTCTATGACGAGGGAGTTATAGGCTCCGGCGAGCCGTTGGAGTTGACGGGCGCGCTCGTGCTTGCGCCTGAGCCAGCGCCCGATGGCTTTTATCTAACCCTGCGAGTCGAGCGCATCAGATTCAAAGGGACGGAACGCGTTGCCAGTGGCTTAGTGTGGCTGTTTGCTCCCGTGAGCGACCGGTCGTCCGGAGCGGAGTATCGGGAGCTTGAGCTTAGGTACGGGGCTCGCATCTCCGTGATGGTTGCGCTCCGCCGCGCGGAGAGCTTTCGCAATCCGGGCGGCTCTTCCTTCACGGAATATCTTGAGCGGCGCGGCTACGATGCGACTGGAGCTATCAAAAGCCCACTGCTCGTCGAGCGGCTGGATGACGAGCGAGTCTTTCTGCCCCTCGTCTGGATTTACGGCTGGCGCGAGCGACTGCTCGCAATGATTGACGAGCGGTTTAGCATGGAGACGGCTGGCGTGCTTAAAGCCGCGCTTCTGGGCAACCGGCTCTATCTTTCACGCGCGACGGCAGAGCGCTTCAGGCAGGGCGGAACCTTCCACATACTCGTCATCAGC
>DASVVZ010000275.1:0-2510 GCA_036389875.1 Pyrinomonadaceae bacterium | reverse complement strand
AGGGAACTATACGGAAGCGGCGCGCGGTGCGCTCTTCTCCCTCGAAGTGGCTCGTGAGGTCAACCGTCTGCCCTGCTTCTAGCCCCGCATCTTTGATGTCTTCCGGGTTGAGCAGGACGACGCGGCGTCCGTTGTAGACGCCTCTGTAGCGGTCGTCCAGCCCGTAGATGGAGGTGTTGAACTGGTCGTGGCTGCGTATGGTCATCATCATGAACTCGCCGGGGCGCAGTTCGTGACGCGGTAGCTCGTGGACCGTGAAGTTGGCGCGCTCCGTCTTTGTCCTGAAGACGCCTTCGCGCGCCGCGTTCGGAAGATAAAAGCCCGCGGGCTCGCGCACCCTTCGGTTGTAGTCGTCAAAGCCCGGGATGCAGCGCGCAATCGCATCCCGTATGCGGTCGTAATCGGCTACGAGACTGAGCCAGTCAATGCGGCTCCGGCTGCCGAGCGTACTGAGGGCCAGGCGCGCGACGATTGCGGGCTCGCTCAAAAGTTCCGGCGACGCGGGCTCCAGGCGGCCGCGCGACGAATGAACTATGCCCATGGAGTTTTCCATGGTGACGAACTGCGGCCCAGTCTCCTGACGGTCAATCTCCGTGCGCCCCAGGCAGGGCAGAATCAGCGCCTGCTCTCCCGTGATGAGGTGAGCCCGGTTTAATTTTGTAGAGACGTGTGCCGTCAGTCGACAGCGCCTCAGAGCATCGGCCGTGTATTCAGTGTCGGGCGTGGCAGAGAGAAAGTTTCCGCCCATGGCGAAGAAGACGCTAGCTTTTCGCTCGTGCATGGCCTTGATGGATTCCACAGTGTCCAGGCCGTGCCTGCGCGGCGGCTCGAAGTCGAACTCTTTCGCCAGACTGTTGAGGAACTGCTCTGTGGGGCGCTCCCAGATGCCCATGGTGCGGTCGCCCTGCACGTTGGAGTGGCCGCGCACGGGACAGGCCCCCGCGCCCGGTCTCCCAATCTGCCCGCGCAGCAGCAGCAGGTTGACTATCTCCTGAATGTTGGCGACGGCGTTCTTGTGCTGCGTCAGGCCCATGGCCCAGCAGACAATCGCTCTCTCGGAAGAGATGAAGACGCTGGCCGCGCGCCGCATCTCTTCGCGCGAGACGCCGCTCTGTTCCACAAGCTCATTCCAGTCGGCCTTCGTCAGAGCGCGCTCGAACTCTTCAATGCCTGCGGTCTTCTCTTCAATAAACTTTCTATCTAAAACTTCGCCCGGCCGCCGCGCCTCCTCTTCCAGCACCTCTTTCATGATGCCCTTCAAAAGCGCCACGTCGCCGTTGATGCTCACCTGTAAGAAGAGGTCTGCCAGCTCAGTCCCCTGTCCCAGTATGCGAAAGACTTCCTGCGGGTGCTTGAAGCGGTTGAGGCCCGTCTCGGGCAGAGGGTTTATGTGGACGATTGTACAGCCGCGACGCTTGGCGGCCTGCAAGGTGGAGAGCATTCGAGGGTGATTCGTCCCCGGATTCTGCCCTATGATGAAGATGGAATCGGCCAGCTCGAAATCCCTGAGCGTGACTGTGCCCTTGCCTATGCCTATCGTCTCCGTCAGCGCAGAGCCGCTGGATTCATGGCACATGTTGGAGCAGTCGGGCAGGTTATTTGTGCCGAGCTGGCGCACGAAAAGCTGGTAGAGGAAGGCCGCCTCGTTGCTGGTTCTGCCCGAAGTATAAAAGATCGCCTCGTCCGGCGACGCGAGAGCGTTCAGCTCGCGGGCTACAAGCTCGAAAGCCTCTTCCCAGCTCACAGGCTCATAGTGCGTAGCGCCCGCGCGCAGCATCATGGGATGAGTGATTCGCCCCTGCTTGCCCAGCCAGTAATCGGACTTGAGCGAAAGATCTGCGACGCTCCACTTGCGGAAGAACTCGGGCGTGACCCGGCTTTGTGTTGCCTCGTCCGCGACATGCTTCGCGCCGTTCTCGCAGAACTCCGCGTGCGAGCGCTCGCCGTCCGGGTCAGGCCAGGCGCAGCCGGGACAATCAAAGCCGCCCTTCTGATTCAATTCGAGCAGCGTGCGCGTGCCACGCACCACGCCCATCTCTCCCCAAGCGTGTTTGAGCGCGGACGTGACCGCAGCGACGCCGCCCGCCACCTTGCCCGGCTCGCCAATTCTCAAGCCCTCGAGCTCCTCCGGCGGCTGTGCGGCTGTGGCGCGCCCTTGAAAGCCGGAAGAGGGGCCGCCCTCGCCGTTTGAGCCGGCCTCTATCCCCTGCTTTCGGCTTCTGTAGTGGCTGTGCGCCGTGCCTTCCGTCACGGTCGCATTGGCATCTTCCCTGCGGGCCTTATCTTCTTCCTTACGCTCACTCATTGTTTAAAATTCTAACATGGATGTTCACCACCGCTGCCGCAGAGACGCGCAGGCGGCGCGGAGGGTTATTCAACTCCCGGCGCTTATCTACGCGTCTCTCTCTCTAGGCGTTGAACGCCGACTCTCCTTCAGTCCAATTTATTCTTCTAGAAGGTGCTGTTCGTCTTCTTCGTCCGTCTCGTCTTCATCGTCTACGGATAGCTCC
>DASVVZ010000274.1:0-4105 GCA_036389875.1 Pyrinomonadaceae bacterium | reverse complement strand
GGTGTTGGATATAAGCTTCGCTGCGAGTGTGGATAACGCGAAGGTCAATGCCATCGAAGTCTTTAGCGGGACAGCGCCGCCGCCTCCGTCTCCAACGCCTACTCCTACGCCTTCGTCCACTTTGACATGGACGCAGGTGGCTCCGATTCCCGTGGCGCGTTATGAAAGCCCTGCCACGGTCGCAGCCGGAAAGGTCTACGTACTCGGCGGCTTCATCAGCGACAGCTTGCAGGCCACCTCGCGTGTAGACGTTTACGACCCGGGCTCAAATACCTGGGCGCGCGGCACGGACATGCCTGTGCCTTTGACGCACCATGCCGTTGCGGTGGACGACCAGGCCATCTGGATAGCCGGCGGCTTTCAGGGAGATTTTCCGGGCACAGGCATCAGCAACGTCTGGAAGTACGACGTGGCCACGGGCGTCTGGAGCGAAGGGCCGCCTCTGCCGGGCGTGCGCGCGGGCGGCGCTATGGTGTGCGTGGGAAGAGAGCTTCATTTCTTCGGCGGCACATTGAATGACAGGCACACGGACTCCGCAGATCACTGGGTTCTGAATCTGGACAATCCCGTGGGCTGGGTAAACTCCACGCCCATGACCAGCGGGCGCGTGCATCACAGCGCGGCGGTCGTCAATGGGAAAATCTACCTCATCGGCGGAGGCCACAACCACGACAGTTTCACGGACATCAACACCGTGGAAGTTTACGACCCGGCAACGGGTCAGTGGGCCGCGCGGCAGAGCCTGTCCTTAGCGCGCTCGCACTTCGAGCCCGGAACCTTTGTCGTCAACGAGCGCATCATCATAGCGGGCGGAAAGGGCCTGTCAGCCGACCAGCTAAGCAACGTGAGCGAGTACAATCCCGCCACTAATACGTGGCGAGAATTGACGCCTCTGCCGGGGGGGTTAAGAGCCGTCGTGGCGCAGGTCGTCGGAAACACCATCGTCACGACCGGCGGCGGCAACAATGGAGGCATCTCACCGCAGACGACCACGCGGACGGCGATCCTGTCAGACCCGCCGCAGCTATCGCCGCAGGCGCTCCTTTCGATTTCACCGCCCGACAACGGGCCCAACGAGAGCGGCCTCAATGCCAGCACCTACAATAGCGGCTCTTTCAAGATTACAAACAACTCTCAGTCGGGCGAGCGCATTACGCGCGTGAGCATCGATCTGAGAGGGACAATTCTGCCCGACATGGTCTTTGACCCTTCGGGAACGGGCGGCGACCCCGTGGGGAAAACCTTCACGCCCGACTCAGACACGGGCGTCGTGGGGCTTATCAATCACAGGTTCGACGGCGCCCACAACGGCGGCTACGACCTTCTGGAAATTGACTTCAGCACCTTCGACCCCGGCGAGACTTTCACCTTCTCGCTGGACGTTGACCCGAACAGCATCAAGGGAACGAACAATAACGACGGGCCCAGCCTTTCCGGCAAAGTTTCGGGGCTTGAATTGACGGGAGCGCGCGTCACCGTTGAGTTCAGTAACGGCGAAGTCCGCGTTATGGAGACCTACCGCATCCCTTCCAGCCTCAGCCAGTCGCAGAATACCGGCAAGGCTTATACGCCTGCGCAACCGGCAATCTCCGTGCTGAATGTTCCGAGCGTGCCCGCCAAAGTCACCAACGCCAGTCAGACCGTGCGCGTCGCTGCGACCGCAGGCTCGACCGTCTCGCTCATGGTGCTTGAAGGCGGGCTTTACACTGACGCAGGCTCCGGAGGCGGCGCGGGCTTGCCGCCCTTCTACGCCAACAAGGCCATCAACGTGACGGAGCAGACTGCGACCGTAGGCTCCGCCGGCTTCGTTGACATACCCGTGACGCTCACGCGCACAGACACAACGGGCGGCATCAACCACATTGTTGCCGTGACAAAGGATTCGAGCGGGCGTACGAGCCCTAATTCGTCCGTCATCGTTCTGGAATACGACCCGAACTTTAACCCGCAGCCTACGCCTACGCCTACGCCGACTCCCGGGAGCGGCGCTTTCATAGAGCAGGGCGGGCAGGTCGTGATGGAGGCCGAGAACTACGACCAGCAGATTTCGCGCGGCGGCCAATCCTGGACGAAGGTCACGGACAAGGCCGGTTACTCGGGCACGGGAGCGATGCTTTCGTCCCCGAACACGGGCGCGCAGGTCGATACGAACTACGCCACTACGACGCCCGAGCTACAGTACAAGGTCAACTTCATCACGCCCGGAACCTACTACCTCTGGCTCAGGGCGGAAGCCGATAGTTTGCAGGATAACTCTGTCCACGCTGGGCTTGACGGTCAGGCCCTGTCCAGCGCAGACCGCATGACGCTCGGCACGCTCGGCTCCTTCATCTGGGCCAACAGCACGTCGGACGGCCCCGTCGCCACGCTTAACGTGACGAGCGCAGGGCTGCATACCGTCAACATCTGGATGAGAGAAGACGGGATACGCATTGATCGGCTGTTGCTTACGACTTCGGCCGGCTTTACGCCTACAGGCACGGGGCCCGCTGAGAGCGCGCGCTCGGGAGCCAACAATCCGCCGCCGGCCCCCACGGGCCTGACGGCCACGCCCGGCTTCGGCAACATCAGCCTTGACTGGGACGACGTGTCGAACGCGACCGGCTATAACGTCTATCGCAGCACGAGCAGCACCGTCAGCACAAACGGCACGCCGTATAACGGCACGACGCCGCTCACGGCTTCATCCTTCATAGATACGAACGCTTCACAGAGCGCCACCTACTACTACGTGGTGGTTGCGGTCAACGCTGCTGGAACTTCGGCTCCGACGACGCCCGTCAGCGCCAAGGCTTCGGGCGCACTGCCGAGCTGCAATTCGAGCGCGAATCCCAGGCTCCTGAATTTCAGCGGAGCCGTGGCCGATACTTACGCCGGTAGCGGCTTTAATTGCTACATGCCCGGAACCGTCCAGCCGGATGCCGCGAGCACCGGCCTGACGCTCAGCGGCTTCAACAGCCAGTTGACCGTCACGAGCACGGACGGCGACATCATGCAGAACGCCACGGGACAGACCAACGCGCTCGCGCTGAAGTTCGCCAACAGCGGCAGCTACTCAGTGCGGACGCGCATCAAGGGGCCTTTCAGCGCTTCCGGTAATTTCCAGTCGGCAGGCGTGGCGCTCGCTCTCGACAGTAACAACTACGCTAAGCTCACGGTCGGGTACGCCAACGGCGCGGGGCGCTTGCAGTTCGGCGTAGAGACCGGAGGAGTATTCACGAACGCGGTCGCGGACGTGCCCTTCGACCTGACAGAGCTTGACAGCAACACCGAGGCGCTGGACCTCTGGCTGGTGCGTAAGAGCGACGGCACAATCGAAGCTCTTTACCGAAAGGTGACGAGCCTTACGTCTTCGCCCACCTTCGGCGCGACCATCTCGATCGGCGCGACCGCGAGCGCTCCTTCCTGGAGCGCATCGAGCAGCCAGCTTTACGGCGGGTTGCTTACCACAGACTCGGGCGTGGCCACCTCCTTCAACACGGTCTACGACGAGTTCGAGCTCGGTGCGGCTGTTGCGGCTGCGCCTGCGCCCCCCATCATCAGCTTCACCAACAAGACTATACTCAAGAGCGGCGCCACCTCGGGCACGGCCTACGGCATCTCTGGCTTCGCCAACCCGACCAGCATGGCGATTGGGCCGGATAACCGGCTGTACGTCGCCACGCAGTTGGGTCAAATCTATATAGTGACGCTCGACCAGGCGAAGCTGGCGCAGTCAGGCCAGCTTGCGGTCATCAGCGTTCAGACGCTCAACCAAATAGCCAGCAAGCCCACGCGCACCTGCAACATCAACGGCCAGTTGAGCAACTGCCAGTTCCTTTCGGGCACGCCCACGGGAAGGCAGGTGACCGGCCTTGTGATTGCGCCGGAGAGCACGCCTTCGAACGTAGTTCTCTACGTGAGCAACAGCGACCCGCGCATAGGCCAGAATTCCACCGACGTCGCTTTCCAGATCGATACCTATTCGGGCGCTATCACGAAGCTGACGCTTCAGCCCAACAGCGCCACCACCGACCAGAACGACTTCAGCGTGACGGGCAATCAGGACATCGTCACAGGATTGCCGCGCTCGAGAGAGAACCATTCGGTCAACGGCATGGAGTTC
>DASVVZ010000273.1:0-4041 GCA_036389875.1 Pyrinomonadaceae bacterium | reverse complement strand
GCCTTCTCCATTATGACCTCATCGTTCGCGCTCTTCACCATGTTCCGCTTCGGCTATGACGCGCACGACACGGGCTGGCTCTTCGGTTACGTAGGCGTGATCGGCGCAATCATTCAGGGCGGATTGATAGGGCGGCTGGTCAAGACGTTTGGCGAGCTCAGGCTGGTGGTGACGGGCGCGTTTCTTTTCACAGCGAGCCTCTTCATCATCCCGCTCACGGGCCCGCAGACGGGACTCGTTGTGCTGCTGGCGGTCGGAGCGCTCTTCGCTGTCGGCAACGCGCTCTCCACCCCGTCGCTCACGAGCCTCGCTTCCAAGAGCGCCGGGCGCGCGGAGCAGGGCGGCGTGCTCGGCGTCACTCAATCGGTGGCGAGCCTGGCACGCGTTGTCGGGCCTCTCATTGCTTCGGCCATGATTTACAGCGCCGTCGCCACCATGGGCTTCGACCGGCAGATACACAACATGAGCGACCACACCCTCAGGCTTACCTTCTGGACAGCCGCCGCCATCATGCTCGTAGCCTTTCTGCTGGCCGTCTACTTCAGCTACGCCTACGCGGACAGGTACAAAGAGGCCGAGCCGGCAACTCTTTAAAGCGGGGGGCCTGTAATTCGCTTTTTCTTACCAGATTGAGGGAAGCTTTGATTCGTCTATCTCAAGCAGCTTTCCGTCGGGCAGTATGTGAAGCAGGCTCGCGCCGCGCGCGCGCAGTGGCGGCGAGAGCAGACCTATGCGGTGACAGTTGGCGCGAGGCGCGACGTGATTGGTAAGGGGCCGGGATTCCGAGCAGAGCAGCGCTATCGTTTCGTCCGAAGCAAGCTCCATGATGCGGTCAAGCCCGCGCTCAAGGTCTTCCGTCTTCGCTACGACTTTGCCGCCGCACTCCGGCAGGTGCTCGTACCCTATGCCGTTCTCCCTGAGCAGCTCTTCGAGCACGCGACCATTGTACTGCGGCCAGCGCGAGCGCGCCGCGCTTCTCACGTCGCAGACGAGCGCAACGCCGTGCTCCCTCAGGAGCCAGAGGAAATGCTCGAACGGGTGACGCCCGTGCCCTATCGTGTAGATTGAGGTAGCCATCAAATTTATAAGTCCCTGCTTTCACCACGGAAGGCTGTTGAGCTTGACTGGCCCGGCAGGCCAGCGCTCTCTCCCGCACGGCAGAATCAGGACATTCATAGGAGAGGTGATCGGGCCGGAAGGCTGCTCTATCTCAACCGCGTCCTTAACCTTCTGCCAGCCGAGCCGCTCGTAAAACGGAATCAACCGGCCATGACAGAAGAGCAGGCCGAAATCCACTCCCAGCTCTTCACGCATGAGGCTCGCAGCATGGCGCATGGCGTGGCTCGCATGCCCCTTTCCCTGTGCGTCCAGTATGGTGACGACTCCGCCCACGCCGCAGACCTTAACCGGCTCGTCGCCCACTGTGACGGTGTGTTGAAGCAGGCCGACGTGGCTCACCGTGCTTCCTTCAACGTCGACGAAGATGTGCAGGTCTTTGGGCTTCCATGTCAGGTTAAGGTGGCTGGAGCCGAAGATATCTTCGCCCCAGCAGAACAAGAGGGCTATCTCTTCGTCAGAGATGTGATTCCGAACCCGTATCTTCATAAGTTACAGGTAGTGTTTCTCTTCTCCTTTTCATGTTGAACTTACTTTGTACGCCCCTTGAGCTCTTCCCTTATCTGTTCCGCCGTCAGCTCTACAAGTCGCCCGCCCGTGAACATGGGATCGTTGGTCACTTCCATGACGGCGAACGAAGGCATCTGAAAACCGTCCAGCTCCTCGTCCGATTCGAACTCCGTTTCGGCCAGCACCAGCCCGTGCAGCGCGCCCAGGAAAACATCCACGGAGAATTTCCGCCCGTCGCGCTCGTAAGGATAACGGTTCTTGCGTATCTCGTTGCCTTCCAGGTGCGCGAACATCTCGTACTCGTCCTGCGTCAGGTAGATGTTTGTAATCCAAGTGCGCGAGAGGTCTTCCGGGTCGGGCGCGAACTTCTGCGCGAGCTTGAAAGTCCACTCGCGCTTGTAAGGCTCGCGCACTTTCCTGAGGCGCAGCCGCGTGTTCGTGATGTAGTTGTCGAAAATCTGCGTGTGGTAGTGCGCGGGCTCGAGCTCGGGCGGGTAGGAGCGCAGGAGAAACCTCCGCTCGCGCTCCAGGTGCGCGTACTTCTCTATCTTCCGGCTGACGTCGGCGGCCGTGCCCAGATATTTAAGCGCCATTTCAGGCTCCCACCAGCTCTTCTTCTCGCTCCTTCAGAAACTCTTCTGGCTCGACTATGTGGCCCGCGATTGCCGAGGCCGCGACGACGTAGGGCGAGGCAAGATAAACTTTGCCCGGCCCGCTGCGCCCGGGAAAGTTTCGATTCTGGGCGCTGATGGTCACTTGCTCGGCGGAGCGGGATGCGCCCGGCCCCGCGTTGATGCAAGCGCCGCAGCTCGGGTCAATCAGCTCCGCCCCGGCGCGCTCGAAGATCTCTATGTAGCCCTTTTCTTCGGCGTACCGCTTTATCTTCTGCGAGCCGAATTGCAGGTAGAGATGAACGCCCGGCGCAACGCGCCTGCCCTGTTCGACGGCGCGCGTGAGGACAGCCGCGTACATGTCCATGTCCGCCATCTTGCCGCCCGTGCAGGAGCCGCCGTAGGCAGTATCTATACGCACCTCTTCCTGAAGCTCTGTGATGTTGATGCCGTTTCTGGGGTCGCCGGGCAGGGCGACCATTGGCCGTATCTCCCCGAGGTCAATCTCGAAACGGGCTGCGTACTCCGCATCCTCGTCGCTCTTCAGGAATCCTTTGCGAACCTCTTCCGCGTCGAGGCCGCGCGAGCGAGTGAGATATTCGAGCACGACTTCGTCAGGCTCTATGATGCCGGTAAAGCCGCCCGCCTCGACGGCCATGTTCGTCAGCGTCGCGCGCTCGTCTATAGACCAGTCGCGCAGCCCGTCGCCCGCGAACTCCAGAACCTGCCCGATGCCGCGCCCCTCCTTCATGTAATCGGTCGCAAGGATTTTGAGCATCACGTCCTTGGCCGAAACGTCCGAGCGCTTCCGCCCGCGCAGCACAAACTTGACGGTTTCGGGAACGCGCACGCGAATGTCTTTCGTGTACCAGGCGTTCGCCATGTCGGTAGAGCCCACGCCGAAGGCAAAGCAGCCGAGCACGCCCGCCATGCAGGTGTGCGAGTCCGTGCCTATGACTAGCTGGCCGGGCAGCGCTATGTCCTCTACGACCGCGTTGTGACAGATGGCCTCGGAGCCTCGCTCCTCAGTGCCGCCGTAAAGGCGTATGCCCTGCTGTTGCGTGAAATTCTCCTGCGTCACGGCGAGGCCGTTGGCCCGGTCGAGCAAGCCCATCTTTCGCTTGTCTTCGGACATCACTCGGCCGAGAAAGGTCAGGTGGTCGCGGAAGGCGTAGACGGAATCGCTTTCGGTCACGCGCGCATCCTTGCCCAGAGCCTGCTTGAAAAGAGACTCGGCCATCGGCGTTACATACTCGTGAGAGAAGCGCACGTCCGCCACGGCAAAGAGCGCGTCGCCCGGCTTGACCGCTTCGACGCCGATGCTTCCGGCGCTGACGAAAGCGTGGCGGGCAATTATCTTCTCCACTATGTTCATAGGGCGCTTTTGAGTCTCAAGCTGCGGCGGAGTCGTCTCGCCCGCGAGCCGCGCCTTGTTGTAGTTGAAGAGGCCGCCGTACTCGACAATCGCCCTTGAGATCGCATCAAGGCCCCGCGTGAATTCTTCGAGCGGTATCTCTTCGCCGCGACCTATTCGCTCTATGAGCCCGAAATCCGTGGAGGTCAGAAGACCTATGTTCTGCGCGTTCTGCCCGTAAATCTTCTCTATCGTCTTCGCTATCACAAGCTCAACGCCCGCGGCCTTCTCCGCGTAGGGCGCGGTCTCGCGCGATGAGCCGCAGCCCTTAGACAGGCCGGAGACGACGACCGAGAAGCCACCCCCTTTGACTTCGTCCTTCTGCACGGCCTGTTCGCGCATGCCGACGTAGACGTACTCGCCCAGCGTTTCGTCGTAATAGAAGCAGAC
>DASVVZ010000272.1:0-1677 GCA_036389875.1 Pyrinomonadaceae bacterium | reverse complement strand
GTAAGAGATGGCGGTCATCACGGTGAAGAGCGCGAAGCCAAGCGCAAAGAGCAGCGCGCCCGTGACGCGGCGCGGGTGGGCCAGCACCCGCCTCAGGCGCGGGGGATTGAGGAAGGGAAGCGACGCCAGCCCTATGAAGATGAGCGCGGGCAGGGCCACGGCCACGACCGACGCGGCCTGCCCCGGCAGGTATTTGAGAAGCTGGAAGAGCCAGCGGAACTGTGCGCCGGGACGCGGCAGGTATCCCGGCGCGGCCGTGTCCGCGGACGGGCCCAGCGGCGCGTAGTTCCAGTAGGCGAAAAGCGCCAGCGCCAGAAAGACCAGCCCCGCGACCAGTGCGTTGCGCGCCATCTGCCCATGCATCCATCGCTCAAGCCTGCGCTCCTCTTCGGCCGAAACGGTCGCTCGCTCGCGGAAGATGAAGAGGCGCGCAACAATCACTAAGAAGATTAAGGCGGGCGTCACCAGCACGTGCAGCGCGAAGAAGCGCGCCAGCGTGACCGGCGTGATGTCGGTCCCGCCAATCAGCCAGCGGCGCGAGAAGTCGCCCACCAGCGGAGTCCCGCCCGCGATGCCTTCGGCTACGCGAGTGCCGAAGAAGGCGCGTGCATCCCACGGCAGCGAATAGCCCGTAGCGCCGCCCATCAGCACCAGCATCAAGAGCAGCACCGTGGCCATCCACCCGACGGGCCGCCGCCTGTAGGTCGCGCGCCAGAACATCTGCGCCAGATGAATCACAATCGCCAGCGTCAGCCACTGCGAGCCGTAATGATGAAGCGCACGCAGCCATGAACCGGCGGGCAGTACCTTCTCTATGAAGGAGACCGTGGTGTGAGCGCTCTCGGCCGAAGGGACGTAATAGAAGGCAAGCAGAAGTCCAGTGACCGCCTGCACTATGAGCAGCATGACTACCACGCCCGCCGTCGTGCGCGCCCAGGCGCTAAAGCCGCCCGAAGGCTCGTCAACGAGCGAGCGCTCTATGTCCTGAAGCGTCGTCCAGCGCGAGAGCCAGCGCTCAATGCGCGGCGGCAGATGTGATTCGGGAACTGTGGCCATCACCCGCGCACTATGCGCTCCTCCGTGTTGTTGACAAAGGTTCTGTATTGAACCTGAAGCACGCCGTTTTCGGTGCGCGTGGGCAAGGGGTCCAGGCCGCGCCGCGAAGGGCCGCTGACGTACGAGCCGTCTGCGGCAAAGTAGCTGTCATGGCAGGGACAGAAGAAGCCGTTGGTGTCGTCGCGCCAGCTGACGTTGCAGCCCTCGTGCGGGCAGACGCTGGATAGAACCTGATGATTCTTATCCGGCAGCACGTAGACGAAATGCTCCTCGCGCGTGCTGGCCCAGCCAGCGTCGTGCTCCGCCACTATGCTGCGCATCAGGGGGCGCTCTCCCTTCAGCTCGCCGAGGGGCGCAACGTCCGACCACTTGGCGTCCGTGGTCGTCACGTGCGGGTGTAGAAAGCGGAAGGCTGCGGTCAGAAGCGTCCCGGCCACAGCCGCGAAGATGCCCAGGGGAACAAGCAGCAGGAAATTCCTGCGTCCCTCGTCCGGCTTGGATTCTTTATTCTGCGAAGCATTCATAAGTGTTAGAACAGTTTTTAGTTTTCAGTTTCCGGTTTCCGGTTAAAAGCAACCTGTGTCTTCTGCTGAAAACTGAAAACCGGAAACTGAAAACTGT
>DASVVZ010000271.1:0-2611 GCA_036389875.1 Pyrinomonadaceae bacterium | reverse complement strand
AGTCGATGAATCAGCTCTCGCTCGCCGGCGTCAACGTCGCGCGCGCCGACATGCGCGCAGAACCGTGGGTCAAGCTTGGGAGAGAAGCCGCCGATGCCCGTCAACTCCGGCACGCCGTAGCCCAGCAGCACGGCCAGGGGCATCCCGTGAATATTGCCGGACGGCGTTGTCTCGGGAGTGTTCATGTCCGCGTGCGCGTCGAACCATATCAGGCCGAGCGTTTCGTTGCGCTCGCGGAAGTGGTCGACCGCGCCCGCGAATGAGCCTATGGCTATGGAATGGTCGCCGCCAAGAATGATGGGCAGCTCGCCTGCCTGAAGAACTTTCTTCACCTCCACGCAGAGGTCATGGCAGGCGTGGCTTATCTCTTTCAAATATTTGAGGCGCTCACCGGCTTCGGGCGGCTGAAGCGGTCGCTCTACTCTCAAATCTCCAAGGTCTCTAACATCGTAACCGAGTTGCGCTACGCGTTGATTAAGACGGGCGACACGCATCGCGGCAGGGCCAATGTCGACGCCCTCCATAGAGCCGCCGAAGCCCAGCGGCACGCCCAGAATGCTGGCGCGCCTGTTCAGGCCGGGCCTGGCCTGCGCAGAATCTTTCTGTTGTTCTATCAGAGCTTCGTTCATAAAAAAGCTGCTTTTAAACTGAAACGCTCTTCGCCTTTCGAGTGACAATCTCCACGGCCTCTTCCGGCGTGGCGGCGAAGTCCAGCAGGCCAACGTCCCTGTCACTCACGACCAGATGCTTCTGCCAGCACTCAACTACGGATTTCCAGCACTCGCCCAGCAGCACCAGCGGGCGAGGCTCTATCACGCCCGTCTGAATCTTGTTCCAGACGAGCGAAACTTCCGTCACAGTACCCATCCCGCCCCTGAGAGCTACGAAACCCATAGAGCGCGTAATCAAGTGTTGCAGGCGTTCGTAGAAATGAGCCGAGGCCACCTTGTCCGTCAGGTATCGGTTCGGCTCGGCTTTGAACTGGTTCATGACGATGCCAAGCACTCGCCCGCCGCGCTCGCGCGCCCCGCGGCTCGCCGCTTCCATGACGCCCAGATAACCACCCGTGCAAATCGTGTAGCCAGCTTCGGCCAGAAGCTGCCCAACGCGACGCGCCTCTCCGTACTCGGGCTCTGTCTCGTTGCAACGAGAGCCGCCGAAGATAGTAACTATGCGCTCCTGTGAATCGCTCATAACTTTATCCGTCCCATCAACATTAATGAGCCGCACTCTCTGTAGCGAAGAAAATCCTCGCGCGATTTGAACGAGCCGCCCGTGTAATCTTCGGGCACAGGAGTGGGGTCGTAAAGCCTCTGCGCCTGGACTTCGTCAAAGCCTGCCTCGGTAAATAGAGCGCTGTATTCTTCCGCTCCGAGAAGATGCACGGGCACGCGCAGCTGCTCAATCCACTGATGTGAAGGCTCGTTCTCTTTGTACAGGTCAACGACCGCGGCGAAGAGCCCGCCCTGCCTGAGCACCCGGCGAACTTCTCGTAAAGCCGCCAGTACATCTGCGTAATAATAGAGCGACTCCATCGAAAATGCATGAGTAAAATCGGCATCGTCGAAGGGGAGCCGCTCGGCGCTTCCCACCCTGAACTCCACGTTGTCGAACCCGATGGAAGAAGAGCGCGCAGCCTCTATCATCTCATCGGAAATATCCAGGCCAACGACCCGCCCGCGCCTTGCGTAACCCGCAAGAAGACGTGCGGCCCAGCCCGACCCGCAACCTAAATCCAGCACGCGCGCGTCCTCGCCCACCTGCATGCGGGCAATCGCCTGCTCGCCGACGGGCCTGTGACCGCGCTCCATACTCGGCCCACGCCCTGCGCGCGCCCACTCATTGAACTCTATACGTAAACGCTCGTCCATAAAATTGCAGCCGGAGAGTTCGGAGAGTCTATAGAGGAAAGAAAGTCGTCTTGACTCTACGGACTCTTCGGACTCTTACGGTTTCAGTCTGTAGAGCATGCGGGGGAACGGTATGGTTTCGCGCACGTGTTCTATGCCGCACATCCAGGCCGTGCAGCGCTCTATGCCCATGCCGAAGCCTGCGTGCGGGACGCTCCCGTAGCGGCGCAAGTCCAGATACCAGTCGAAAGCCTCTTCCGGCAGCCCGTGCTCTTTTAGCTGCTCTTGCAGGAATTCCAGAGAGGTCGCCCGCTCGCCTCCGCCTATGACTTCGCCGTAGCCCTCCGGCGCGAGCACGTCTACGCCAAGGGCAAGCTCGGCCCGTTCCGGGTCGCGCGCCATGTAGAAGGCTTTGACTGCCGCCGGATAATGATGAACCATCACGGGCTTGTCGAACTTGCTTGAGATGTAGGTCTCGTCGGGCGCTCCGAAATCGCCGCCCCACTCAAAGCGCGTAGCCACCTCTCCGCGCTCGTGCGCTTCGTGCAGCATCTTCACGGCATCATCGTAATGCAGTCGCGGAAAGGGCGGCACAATCGCCTCCAGTTTCGAGACATCACGCTCCAGCACTTTCAACTCCTCGCGCCGCTCGTCCATCACGCGCGCGGCTATGTAAGAGAGAAATCTTTCGGCCAGGGCCAGCACGTCTTCCAGGGTGGCGAAGGCCATCTCCGGCTCGACCATCCAGAATTCCGTCAGGT
>DASVVZ010000270.1:0-11385 GCA_036389875.1 Pyrinomonadaceae bacterium | reverse complement strand
TGCTGGCGGAAGACGCAACGCTCGTGTCAGACGGCGGAGGCCGGGTCACGGCCGCACGCAAGCCAATCAACGGCGCAGACCACATAGCGCGATTCCTCACGGGTCTGGTCAAGAAGGCCGGGCCGGGACGCCTCAGCATTCGTCCGACAATGGTAAACGGCCAGCCCGGTTTCGTCACCTACTGGGACGACCGGCTGGTGAACGTCCTCAGCTTAGATATAGCGGACGATCAGATACGCGCCGTCTACATCGTCGTCAACCCCGAAAAGCTTCGCGGTCTCACAGCTCGTCAAAACTAAAACATTCCGGTTCACCGGGGTTTCAGTTTAGAATACGCTCCTCTTTGCCTTTTACTTTCTTTGTAGAGGAGCGTCTCCCCATGCAGAAGATAATTGCCAGCGCCCTTCTGATTCTCTTTCTTACAGGCCAGACCCTGTCGCAGCAGACCGCGCAGCTTTCAGCCGAAACGCGGCAGTTCGTTTCCGTTGACGCGCCCCTTGTAGCCCTGACGCACGCGCGAGTGATTGACGGCACGGGCTCGCCCGCGCGCATGGATCAGACCGTTATCATAAGCAATGGAAAGATTCAGTCGGCCGGCCCTGCTGCGAGCACGCCCGTGCCCGCCGGCGCGAAGGTCATAGACCTGAGCGGAAAGTCCGTGATGCCGGGCCTCGTCATGCTGCACGAGCACCTGTTCTTTCCCACGGGACGCCTTGTGCTCTTCAGCGAGCTTGGCTGGAGCTTCCCGCGGCTTTACCTGGCGGCGGGAGTCACCTCCATCCGCACGGCCGGAAGCGTAGAGCCTTACACCGACCTCAACATCAAGAAGCTGATAGACGCGGGACGCATTCCGGGGCCGAAGATGGATATCACGGGGCCGTACCTGGACGGCAAAGGGAGCTTCGCGACGCAGTTTCATGTACTGACGGACGCGATGGATGCGCGCCGCATGGTATCGTACTGGTCAGACCAGGGCGTGACTTCCTTCAAGGGTTACATGTACATCACGCGGGAGGAACTGGGCGCGGCGATTGACGAAGCGCACAAGCGCAGGATAAAGGTGACGGGCCATCTCTGCGCCGTGGGCTTTCGCGAAGCGGCGGCGCTCGGCATAGACAACCTTGAGCACGGAATCATAGTTGACACGGAGTTCGTCCCGGGCAAGAAGCCGGACGTTTGCCCGCCTCAGAATGAAACGGTCACAACCCTGACCAAGCTAGACATAGAGAGTGCGCCCGTCAGAGAGATGATACGCGACCTCGTGACACGTAAGGTCGCCATCACCTCAACGCTTCCGGTCTTTGAATCATTCATAGCCAACCGCCCGCCCCTTCAGCGTCGCGTGCTCGATTCCATGACCGCCGACGCGCGCATACAGTACCTTATGACTCGCTCGGCGCTGAACGAGGCTAAGGACTCGCCCTGGGCGGCAGCCTTCAAGAAAGAGATGGAATTCGAGCTTGCCTTCGCACGCGCAGGAGGGCTGCTGCTGGCAGGCACAGACCCCACGGGCGTTGGCGGAGTGGTGGCGGGCTTCGGCAGCCAGCGCGAAGTTGAGTTACTGGTCGAAGCCGGATTCACGCCGCTTGAAGCCATACGCATAGCCACCTTGAACGGCGCAGAGTACCTGAACGCCTCCGACCGCATAGGCACGATAGCCGCTGGCAAGCAGGCAGACCTCATCATCATCAATGGCGACCCTTCCGCCAGCATCAACGACATAGAGAAAGTCGAAATGGTCTTCAAGGACGGCATCGGCTACGACTCGGCCAAGCTGATAGAGTCCGTGCGCGGCTCAGTCGGCTGGAGATGAGGTAAAGCGACTGTAAGGGGCAGAGGAATTGTTTCTCTACCCCTGCAATCATTCTATCGAGCCTTACAGGCCTAGCTGGAGCCTCTCTCTCACAGACGACCTTCGTTCGCTTTCTCATCCTGTTATGACATTCATTCGGCTACTGTTGATGAAGGCAGAGCCTGTGCGGACTCAGGTAAGGTATCGTTAAGGTCTGCCTGGAAACGAGCTATTGCAAACGGCGCTTATTTTATCCTATTCTCCACGAGCGCCCTCAGCCTTTTACATTTGTTTTCAAATGGCCAGGGGGCTGGCACCGCGTGAGCTTTCCTGATTCGCTCTCTTAAATCCGTCTGAAGAGTAAATGAATGCAAGTTCCCCCACAGCAGATTACGCAAGAGAAGGTGCGCCGTTATCATTGTCCCGGCTGCGGCGCGGATTTACTGTTCGAGCCGAAGGGCGGCGCGCTGACCTGTCCCTACTGCGGGCACACGGAACAGATTCCGCAGAGCGGCGGGCAGATTGAAGAGCGCTCCTATGAAGAATACCTGCGCCTGCGCCCAGAACAGTTGGAGCAGATGGCCCCGGGCGCGCTTGAGGTTCAGTGCAACAGTTGCGGCGCTCTGGTCACCTTCACGCCGCCAGAGGTCGCGCGCAACTGCGACTTCTGCGGCGCGGCCATAGTGGCGCAGCCGAAATCGGCAGATCCAGTGCTTGCGCCCGAAGCTGTGCTTCCCTTCCGCTTGCAGAAGCAGCAGGCGACACAAGTCATACGCCAGTGGATTTCGTCCCGCTGGTTTGCGCCCGACGCCCTGAAGAAGTTCGCGCAGCACGAAGGCATAGACGGCGTTTACATCCCTTACTGGACTTACGACGCATATACTACGAGCCATTACACGGGCCAGCGCGGCGAGTATTACTACGAGACAGAGCACTACACGGAGACGGATGCGCAGGGTAACCGCGTGCAGAAGTCGCGCCAGGTGCGCCACACACGCTGGTATTCGACCTCTGGCACCGTCCAGCGATGGTTCGACGACGTGCTTGTGCCCGCCACTCGCTCGCTCCCGCAGAACCGGCTGCTGGCGCTTGAGCCCTGGGACTTGCCCGAGCTGAAGGCCTACGACCCGGCATTTTTATCAGGCTACAAGGCCCAGCGCTATCAGGTGAGCTTGCCCGAAGGCTTTGAGGTGGCCAAGCAGATTGTCGCGCGAGTCATAGAACAGGACGTGCGACACGACATAGGCGGCGACGAGCAGCGCATCAGCAACGTGCAGACTCATTACTCGGGCATCACTTTCAAGCACATACTGATGCCTGTTTACGTGGGAGCTTACAGACTGAACCAGAAGCTCTTTCAGGTGGTCGTCAACGGACGCACGGGCGAAGTTCAGGGCGAGAGACCCTATAGCTGGGTCAAGATAATTCTCTTTATCCTGACGATTCTCTTCGTCCTGGGCTTCTGCGCGCTGGTAGCATCAATCTTCGGCAACAACTGAAGAAGTTACTCCGCCAGCCTGAGCCCGGCGAAGCCTATGCGGAAGTGTCGGCGGAAGAAGTTGCGGAACGAGGTGCGTAAAATGGGCTCGCGCGTGGCCCAAGAGCCGCCGCGCAGCACCCTGTGGTCGCCGTCGAACCATTCCTCGGAATACTCAGGGTAAGGGAAAGCCTCAAAGCCTGGGTAGCCTTCGAACCTGTCGCTCGTCCATTCCCAGGCGTTGCCCGTCATGTCCAGGCAGCCGTAGGGGCTCGCGCCCTCAGGAAAACTCCCCACGGGCGTAGTCCCCCAGAAATTAAAGCCGAAGTTGGAGACCTGTTTACCGGCAGGCACCGTGTCACCGAAGGCGAAGCGAAGCCGCCGCTTCTTCTCGTCGTCCCATGAAGCGGCCTTCTCCCACTCGGCTTCCGTCGGCAGGCGCTTCTTCATAAATCGCGCGTAGGCTTCCGCTTCGTACCAGCTTAGCCCCGCGACGGGATGATTGGCTTTAAGCTCTGCCTCTTCGAACATGCTTCTTTCGCGCCAGAGCTTTCCGTCCCGCCTCCAGTAGAGCGGTGCCGTCCAGCCTTCGCGCTCGCGATGCGACCAGCCCTCGTCAGACCAGAACTCGCGCCGCTCGTAACCGCCCTCTTCCACAAAGCGCGCATACTCGCTGTTCGTCACAGGACACCTGTCAATCCTGAAAGCCGGAACGTGAACCTCGTGCACGGGCAGCTCGTTGTCATAAGCGAACTCGTTCCAGACGGCTCCCATCGGGAACGACCCGGCCGGGATTGAAACCATTTCGCCCGTCTCGCCTCTGCCCTCACCGGCCCGTTCAAGCGTGCTTGCAGTCTGCGGGCGAATCTTCTTCTGCGGGTCCAGTAGATGAAGTAGATATGCGAGTGTCTCCTGATGCTGGTACTCGTGCTGTAAGACAAGGTGGAAGATGTAAGCATTACGAAGAAGTGGGTCACCGTCTTCTTCAAACCCGGTGCTGTCCAGCACGCGCCAGACCTCTTGGCGCACCCTCTCAAGATAGCTCTTCATCTCTTCGCGCGTCGGCAGGTTTCTGGAGTTTTCGCGCGGCGTCTTTATAGGGTCGAAGATTCTCTCGTAACGCTCATCCAGAGTCGTCCGGCCCGCCAGCTTTTGCAGCAGCCAGTAGCCTTCAAACACACCTATGTGCGCCAGGTGCCAGATGACCGGGCGAAAGCCGAAGCCAGGGCTCTCGTGCAGCTCGCTTTCACGCGCCAGGTCGAAAAGCTCAAGCGTCTGCGCCCGCGCCTCCGTCATCAGGCCGCGAATCTCTTCCGCCTTCTCAATCGTCACGTCTCTTCAAGTCACCTCCGAACCCCGGCCGGACCAGACCCGCGGCGGGAATCCGCGCCCGCGCACGTATCCACAATGCCTGCGGTTTAAGCTATCATAGCAGAGTCTGAAATAAGCCGAAGCTTGAGTGATTCTTTTTCCGTCCGTAACCTCGGTCTCGTGTGGAGAATAAAGGTGACGCAAGGCTCGCCGGTGCATCCCTCGGATGACCGGCTCATCATACACGACCTGGCCAGCACAAAGGCTTTGACCGGCTTTGCCGAAGACGTGCGCGCAGGGCTTCTCTCGCGTCCTCGCAGGCTCTTCCCGAAATATTTCTACGACGAGCTCGGCTCTCTACTCTTTGAGGCCATCTGCCTGCTGCCGGAATACTACCTGACGCGGGCGGAGGACGAGATCATAGAGCGCTACGCGGACGAAATCGTCGCGGAAGTTCCGGGCCGCTTGCGGCTGGTCGAGATGGGAAGCGGCTCGGCGTCCAAGACCCGCCGCATCATCGAAGCGATACTGAAAGCACAGCAGGAGCTTCTATATGTTCCGGTGGACATTTCCGCGACGGCGCTTGAGACAAGCTCGCGCGTGCTGCTTCAGGCTTACCCGCGCCTCAGCATCAACGCCCTCGCGGGCGATTACTACAGCGGATTGAAGGCGCTCGGCTCGACGCGCCCGCCCGAAGGCGTGCGAACGCTCGCGCTCTTTCTAGGCTCCAACATAGGCAACTTCGACCGCGAAGAGGCGCGCAACTTCATGCTTGCTTTGCGGCGCGTGCTTGAGCCAGGCGACTCGCTTCTGCTCGGCGCGGATTTGAAGAAGGAGCGGGCCGTGCTGGAAGCGGCCTACGACGACTCGCTGGGCGTGACAGCCGCCTTCAACCTGAACCTGCTGGCGAGAATCAACCGAGAGCTTGGAGCGGATTTCAACCTGCGCGCGTTCCGCCACTACGTGCGCTACGACGATGTGGCTGGCCGGATAGAGATTTATGCGGAGAGCCTGCGGCGGCAGGTCGTGCGTATCCCGCGCCTCGGCCTTGAGCTTCAATTTGAAGAAGGAGAGCGCATACACACCGAGAACTCTTACAAGTACGACATGGAAGACCTCGCGCGCCTCGCCGCACAGACGGGCTTTACCATCTCGCGTACGTGGCTCGATTCAGAGAAGCGCTTCAGCAGCAACCTTTTCCTGGCCTCGCCCGAATGAAGCCTGAAGCGAAGGATCACTTTGCCGGAAAACTCTATGATGAAGAACGATAAGAAAGGCGAAGCACACGTCGCCTGCGCTGAGAAGGCGGACGGCTCACCGAAAGAGCCTGCCCTGGCTGTAGAGAGGGAGCGCGGCGAGCTGTTCCCGCTTTTGACGGACCCGGTGGCGAAGAGCGACATAGCGCTCTTCGTAGAGAACCTGCGGCGCGGCGCAAAGCCTCGCACCGAATGGATGACCGGGATAGAGTTCGAGCTGTTCGGCTATGACGAGCAGCGGGGCTATGCGCGGCTCAGTCCCACGCAGGTTCAGAGAGTGCTGGCCGGGTTTGCGCCTTCCTCCAACGATCTCGTTTATGAAAACGGCGTGCTCGTGGAAGTAAACGCCGGGCAGATGAATCGCCTGACGGTCGAGCCTGGCGGGCAGATTGAATTTTCAGGCGCTCCGCAGCGCACGCTGATGGACGTTGAGCACGAGGTGCGCCGCTACATTGCGCGCCTCAGAGAGATTGCCGAGGGCAACTCGCTCGTCTTTATCGCCGCGGGCTTTGACCCCTTCATCCCGCTCTCGGAGCAGCGCTGGTTTCCGAAGGCGCGCTACAGAGTGATGCGCCCGTTTCTGAAATCGCGCGGCGAGCGCTCGTGGGACATGATGACGCGCACCTGCGCCGTGCAGGCCAATCTGGATTACGGCTCGGGCGAAGACCTTGCGAAAAAGTTTCTAGTGGGCAATCGACTGGCTTCGGCAGCGACAGCCATCTTTGCCAACTCGCCTTTCGAGGATGGCCGCCCGTCAGGCTACAAATCGACACGGGCGCTTACGTGGCTCAACACGGACGCCGCGCGCACGGGATGCTCGCCGCCCGCGCTTTCAGACAAGTTCACGCCCGAAGAGTTCGTCTCTTACGCTCTGGACGTTCCCATGATATTCGCGCAGCGCGACGGGCTCTATCTGGACGAGCCGGTCGGGATGAAGTTCGGAGATTTTCTTGAGCGCGGCTGCGATTGCGTCGAGCCTGTGTTTGGTGATTGGGCAGACCACCTGACGACCATCTTCACGCACGCGCGCCTCAAGCAGCACATAGAGCTTAGAAGCGCCGACTGTGGCTCGCCGGAAATGGCGCTGGCCGTGCAGGCGCTGTGGAAGGGGCTTATGTATGACGAAGCCTCGCTTGACGAAGCCCTGCGCATCGCGCCTGCGCTCGGGGCGGACGAGATGCGCTCTCTTGAAGAGGCGGCGGCGCGCGACGGGCTTGCCGCCCGAGCCTGCGGCGTACAGATCCTGCCGCTCGCCAAGGAGATGATAAGGCTCGCGGCAGACGGCCTCGGACGCTTCGCTCCCGAAGAGCGTAGGCATCTGGACGTGCTCTTTCAGCTGGTTCTGGAAGAGGAGCTTTGTCCCGCAGACATACTGCTTCGCAACTGGCACGGCTCATGGCACGGTAACGCCGGGAGCCTCATGGAATACCTGCGAATCGCCTGAAATAGAGTTGATTCATTGAATCAATGGATAAATCCAGCACACCTCTCGTAGAGTTTCGCGGCGTCAGCTATAGCCTTGCCGGGAGAAGCGCTCCCATCATCTCTGACCTGAGCTTTACTGTGGAGCGCGGCGAGCGCCTTGTGCTGCTGGGCGAATCCGGCTGCGGCAAGACGACCACGCTGAAGCTCATCAACCGGCTGCTCCTGCCGAGTGCGGGCGAGGTGCTCGTGGAAGGAAGGGCCACGACCGGCTGGGACGCGATTCGACTGCGACGCATGACCGGCTACGTGATTCAGGAGGGCGGGCTCTTTCCGCACTTCACCGTCGAGCGCAACGTGTCGCTCGTCCCTTCCTTAGAAGGCTGGGCGCGGGAGCGCACGCGCTCCCGCGCCCATGAGCTGCTTGAGATGGTCGGGCTTTCGCCTGAAACTTTCGCGGCGCGCTTCCCGCGCGAGCTTTCCGGCGGACAGCGCCAGAGAGTCGGCGTCGCTCGCGCCCTGGCGGCAGATCCGCAGCTACTGCTCATGGACGAGCCCTTCGGCGCGCTAGACCCGCTGACGCGCGAATCACTCCAGAGAGAGTTCAAGGAGCTGAGCATCAGTCTTCAGAAGACGGTCATACTGGTGACGCACGACGTGCGCGAAGCGCTCCGGCTGGGCACGCGCATAGCGTTGATGAAGGCGGGCCAGATCGTCCTGCTCTCGACGCCGCACGATTTTCTTCAGGCGGAAGAACCCTACGCTCGCCGCTACATAGAAACGATGGAAATAGGGGATGGGGGAATAGGGGTCAGGGGATGATGAAAAGAACGCGAGCCTGTTTTTCTTTATCCACCCCCATGCCTCCTGTCCCCTAGACCCCGCATTAGCCGTTATGGATTTTCTTCAAAGAAACTGGGCGGACGTGCTCTCTCACACGGCGGAGCACCTGTGGCTAGTCTTCATTTCTACGGGGCTGGCCGTCCTGATAGGCATCCCGCTAGGGATTCTTTTGACGCGCTTCAAATCTTTGCGCGCGCCGGTGCTTGGCTTCGCTTCCGTCATGCAGACCGTGCCGAGCCTGGCGCTCTTCGGCTTACTCATCCCGCTCCCCTTCATAGGCGGCATAGGCGCGCGCACGGCCATTGTTGCGCTCGTGCTCTACGCGCTTCTGCCAATCATACGCAACACCGTGACGGGCATCCTCGGCGTAGACCCGCCCGTGCGCGAGGCGGCCGTCGGCATGGGCATGACGGACTGGCAGATTCTTGGTCAGGTGGAGCTTCCGCTAGCGGCCGGAGTGATTCTGACGGGCGTGCGCGTCGCCGTCGTCATCACCATCGGCGTAGCCGTGATAGCGGCTGCGGTCGGCGCGGGCGGCCTCGGCGAATACATCTTTCGCGGCCTCAGGCAGAACGACGACCAGCTGCTTCGGACCGGCGCCGGCATCTCGGCCCTCATGGCGCTCGCGGCAGACTTTCTGCTGGGACTGCCGGAAAGGTACTTCGACGTAAGAGCCGGGCGAGTCAAAGAGAAGAAGGGCCGCGCCCTCTTTCAAAGAATCATCGCGTGCGCGATAGCGGCAGCGCTCGTCATGGGACTCGGCGCTTTCATCTTTAACAAATTCTCTGCGTGGCGTGCCGGGCGCAACTCCGCAGGGCAGGGCGAGCAAAGGGGACTGGTGCGCGTCGGCTCGAAAGATTTTACAGAGTCCGTCCTGCTGGCAGAGATAGTCGCGCAGATGCTTGAAGCTCGCGGCGTGCGGGTCGAACGGCAGTTCGAGCTGGCGGGCAATCTCACTCACACTTCGCTCGTTGCCGGGCGGATTGATTGCTACCCGGAATATACGGGCACAGCCTACACGGCTATTCTTCAGCACGCGCCCGTCACGGACCCGCGCGCCGTTTACGACGAGGTCAAGCGCGAGTACGATGAGAAATTCAGAGTCGCCGTGAGCCCTCCGCTCGGATTCAGCAACGACTTCGCCATCCTTGTGCGTGGGGCCGAGGCGCGGCGTCTCGGGTTGAAGACCATCTCGGACGCGGTGCCGCACGCGCGTAACTGGCGCGCAGGTTTCGGCCAGGATTTTATGTCACGCGCGGACGGCTACAGTGGCTTTGCACGCGCCTACGGCTTTCGCTTCACGCAGCAGCCGCGCGAGATGGACTTGTCGCTGACCTATCGCGCTCTCGCGGCAGGACAGGTTGACATCATCGCGGGCAACTCTACGGACGGCCTCATCGGCGCCCTGGACCTCTTCCAACTGGAAGACGACCGCCACTACTTTCCACCCTACGAAGCGGTCTTTCTCACGCGCACGGACTCCATCTCTCAAACGCCCGCCCTCGCTGAAGTCCTTTCACGTCTAGGCCAGGCCATCAACACCGAAGAGATGCGCCGCCTCAACTATCAGGTAGATGGAGAAAAACGCGACCGCCGCCAGGTGGTAAGCGACTGGCTGAAAAGCAAAGGACTGTAAAAAATAGTGAGTGATGATATTCTTTGCTCGAAATCCAAGAGAGAAAGGCAAGGGGGCGATTTATGGCTCTGTCGGAGCATGAGATTGAGGTTGCTACCGGGAGGCGTCCGGCTGACGCGCACGTTCGTATTTCCGTCTTCGCGGAAGGCTTGCTGGCGTTGAGCGTGGAAGGCACGGGCGAGCGCGTGCCGGCGCTGCTGCTGACAGTAGAGCAGGCGCGCAAGCTTCAGTATGCGCTTGAGGATTTGATTCCGCAGGCCGACAACGACGTAAATGGCGCTTCGTCCGCCGACCCTTGGGACGGGACGGAGCGCAGGACTGCGCGCAGGTAAAAGTCAGTGGATAAAAGCACAGGGAGCGCGCAAGGATTTTCCTCCTCGCACGCTCCCTGATCAAATTAGAGTTCTCTGGTTACTTCTTCTCCAGCTTGACCACAACCGGCTCGCTGAGCGTAGAAGGATCAACCGTTATCTCCTGCGTCTTGTAGCCCTTGGCCTTCACCTTCAATTTAAGTTTCCCCATGTGAATCGGCAGCAGCGCGATCACGCCGTCCTTGTTCACCCCGCCGTAGGACTCGCAGAAATTGTCTCCGCCCCAGACGGAACTGAGCGTTACATAGGCCGTAGGAATCGGGTTTCCGCTCATGTCTTCTACATCAATGACGGCGCGGCCAATGCCGTCGGTTGCGCCCGGCGCGCGTCCCATCCTGAGCAGTTCTTCGGTGGATTTCGTCTCGTTCGGCCCCTGCTGGGCAAGTCCCATGCTGAAAGCAGCAGCGATGATGAGGGCTGCAATGAATAGTTTACGCATCTCTTTTTCTAAAGCTCCTTATTGAAAATCTTGCCTTAAGGAAGATGGACTATTTCGGCCAGTCCGTGTGATGTGCCTGTAACGAACAAATCGGCGCGAGCCTGTCGAAAGGGGAAAACAGAACTACATTTAGTCGCGCTGGCGGGGCGAAAAGTTGCCCCGGCATCTCCCGCTTCAATAGCTTTCAGCCTGGAATTTATTGCCTGTTGGACTCGCATCACTTCGGCAGCCGCAATTGACCACTCAATCCCAATGCCGGCGGTTTTAGCGGCTTTGCAACCCGCGCAAGGAGGCCGCAAAGCCTCCTTGCGCGGGCTACCTTTATCGGTGACACGGGCTTTCATGGAAGACCGTGCTTGCTCAACTTCAGGCGCCCCGCGCCGGAACCTCTCTCACGCGCGCGAGCCGCCACGAGATTGATTATAACGAGTCCGCCTGAGAAATTGGAAGAAAAATTACGGCCGCCTCTAATTTCCAGCAGATTCAAACTCACCCGTCGCTTTCGCCTTGCCTTCAAACTGTCTTTCGCGCGAAACTTGTCTGAAAGTCCAGACCAGAGGAAGAAGTTTTTGAGCGCGAAAGAGATTTATGCAGGGCGGGAGCAACCTGAGGAAGACGAGCGCCGCTCAGGCCGCCGCTTCGCCATTATCCTCGGGGCATCAATTCTGCTCCTGTTCGCTCTGACCGTAGGCGGGCTGTACGCAATCTTTAAGAGCAAGCAAAGACGGCGTGTGCCGCCGGCCGAGAGCTCCACAGGGCCGGGAAACGAAACGGCCAGAGAAAGCTACAGGTGGAAGATTGCGGGCGCGCTGTCCGAAGCCTGCACCTGCTCGGTTCC
>DASVVZ010000269.1:0-3262 GCA_036389875.1 Pyrinomonadaceae bacterium | reverse complement strand
CGCTGGCTGGATTCGCCTCACACATCGCGCAAGAAGCGTACTGGCGAAGGCGAAACGGCGAAAGGCAGTGCGACTTCTGCCCGTAGAGGCTAATGCTCAGACAGAGTCTGTGCGCGCTCTCTCCGCAGCCCAGACCCGAATCATTGAGACCCTGATGGCGAATGGCGGCGAGATGGCCTTCACGGACTTGCTTGAGCGAGCCGGGGTGTCAGCCGCGCCGATTCTGTCTCTTGAGCGGCGCAGGATTGTAGAAATCTTTGTGCGCGATGTCAGGCGCGATCCGCTTGCGGACGCCGTGCTGCCGGACGCGGAAGCCCTTCACCTGACACACGCGCAAGGTGAGGCGCTGCGCGAAATTGAAGCGCCCATGGCCGAGGGAGTCTACGCGGCCTTTCTTCTTCACGGCGTGACGGGAAGCGGCAAGACAGAAGTCTACATACGCGCCATGCGAGCCGCACTCAGTCGCGGCCGCTCCGCAATGATGCTCGTGCCGGAGATAGCCTTGACGCCCGTCTTCTCTCGCCGGCTGCGAGCGCACTTCGGAGACCGCGTAGCCATCTTTCATTCCTCTCTGACCACGGGCGAGCGCTTCGACGAATGGAGCCGCCTGAAGCGCGGTGAAGCACGCGTAGTCATAGGCACGCGCTCGGCGGTCTTTGCGCCCGTCTCAGACCTCGGCCTCGTGGTCATAGACGAAGAGCACGAGACCTCTTATCGTCAACACGAATCCCCTTTTTATAACGGGCGCGACACAGGGATAGTTCGCGCCAGGCAGGCGGGCGCGGTCGTGGTCCTGGGCTCTGCGACTCCCTCGCTCGAATCATTTCACAACGCGAAAAGCGGCAAGTACCGATACGTTCACTTGCCCGAGAGAATCAATAATCGCGCGATGGCGCAGGCCGAAATCATAGACATGCGCTCAAGCTTCGCCAAGGGGGGCAAGCCGGAGATTTTTGCGGACGAACTCCTTGCGGCCATAGAAGAGACGCACGCGCGTGGCCATCAATCCATCATTCTGCTCAACCGTCGCGGCTATTCCAGCTTCGTCCTGTGCCGCACCTGCGGCGAGTCCATACGCTGCAACAACTGCGATGTCACGCTCACTTACCATCGCTCGGAGTCGAGCCTGCTTTGCCACTACTGCAACCTGCGCCGGGCTGCGCCCACGCGCTGCCCTTCCTGCGCGGGCAAATATATCTACTACGTGGGTGAAGGCACGGAGCAGATAGAGGAGATCCTGCAACAGCGCTTTCCGAGTTTGCGCATTGCGCGTCTAGACCGCGATACGACTGTGAGGCGCAAGCTCTTCGAGCGCACCATTCTGGAGTTCGGCGCAGGCGACCTGGACATGCTGGTCGGCACGCAGATGCTTGCCAAAGGGCACGACTTTCCGAACGTCACGCTGGTCGGCGTGGTCTCAGTCGACGCTGGCCTCGCGCTGCCGGATTTTCGCTCGGCCGAGCGCGCGTTCCAGTTGATAACGCAGGTGGCAGGGCGCGCCGGGCGTGGCCAGTTGCCTGGACGCGTGCTTATACAAACCTATCACCCGAATCACTACGCGCTGCGCCACGCGGCGGCTCAGGACTACCACGGCTTTTACGAAGAGGAGATTCGCTATCGCAAGAGCCTCAGTTACCCGCCCTTCGTCTCGCTGGCGTCGCTTCTGGTTCACGGCGACGAGCTTGGTCGGACGCAGGCCATCGCGGCAGAGATAAGACGCGCGCTCGATGAAGCAAATGGTGAGCAGTCCTGCCGAATCCTGGGCCCCGCTCCCGCTCCGCTTTCCCGCCTGCGAGGCGAGCACCGCATACAGATTCTGCTGAAATCGCGCAGCCGCCCGCGACTCAGGCAAGTTATAGACATGGCTTTCGCAGAAGCCGCCACGCGCGGCGCAGACATGCGCGCCGTCAACCTTGAGATTGACCCCGTGAATCTGATGTAAAAGCGAGCCGTTTTCAGCCACGACCTTTTGATTTGCGCTTTTCTTATTGAGGATTCAAAATTACTACAAGCTACTTGAACACTTTTGAGCCGTCTCTTCTGCTGATGGCTGAAAGCTGATTGCTTCATATGAAACTTGAAGAACTGGCAGAGCGAACAAGCGCTCGTGTTGAGGGCAACGCCGGGGTTGAGATTAAAGGCGCTGCCGGGTTGGACATAGCGGAAGCGGGCGACGTTACCTTCCTGGCCAACAAGAGGTACACGCCGCAGGTGGAGACGACGCGCGCCTCCGCCATCTTCGTGAGCGAAGACGCGGAGGTTGGCCGGAAGGACATCACCCTGCTACGCACGCGCGACCCCTATCTGGCTTACACGCGCGCCCTCATAATCTTTTATCCCGAACCCCAGCCCGAGCCCTTCATTCATCCTTCGGCAGTGATTGACGCGACGGCCCGATTAGGCGAAGGCGTCTGGATAGGAGCCAACGCCGTCATCGGACGCGAAGCGGAAATCGGCGCAAGGGTCCGCATACATCCAAACGCGACCATTTATGACCGGGCGCAAGTGGGCGACGACTCCGTCATTCATTCGGGCGTCTCCCTTCGAGAAGGAACGATACTCGGCAATCGCGTCATCGTACATAACAACACTGTCGTGGGCTCTGACGGCTTCGGCTTCGCAAAGGATGAGGCGGGTCACTGGCTCAAGATTCCGCAGACGGGCCGCGTAATCATTGAGGACGATGTTGAGATAGGGGCTAACACGGCTATTGACCGCGCGTCTGTGGGAGAGACGCGCATAGGGCGCGGGACTAAGGTGGACAACCTTGTGCAGGTCGGCCACTCCTGCTCCGTGGGCGAAGATACGCTGCTCTGCGGCCAAGTGGGACTCGCAGGCAGCACAAGGATCGGTAACCGAGTCATACTGGCCGGTCAGGTAGGCGTAGGCGGCCACCTTTCAATAGGCGACGACGCGGTTCTAATGGCGCAGGCCGGCGTCTTTTATGACGTTCCGCCCAAGAGCGTCTATTCGGGAGGCATACCCGCCTTTGACCATAAAGAGAGTTTGCGTACGATGGCCGCCATCAGAAAACTGACAGAGATGCAGCGCACCCTCAGGACACTGGAAAAGCGGCTGAAGGAGTTGGAAGAGAGCGCGGCTACTCCAGGCAAAGATAGCGCTTGACAGCGCGGGCAGAGCGCGGGCATAATCGGGAATTGAAAATGGATTTCATTTTCGTCCACCTGACCGGGGGCGCTGAAATTCATGAAGTAAAGAATTTCCCTTTGGAGAGTTTCCCGTGCAAGGCAGCCACAAAGCC
>DASVVZ010000268.1:0-13682 GCA_036389875.1 Pyrinomonadaceae bacterium | reverse complement strand
CCTTAAAATCCCCCTTCTGTTCTTCATTCGATAGGAGGGGTAAAGACTAATTCTTTCTGACGGGTGCTGTCGGTACGATTAAAGACCAACCGAAAATTTTTTAGCCCGGGCTTTTCTTTAGCCCCGAAGCGCGTCCAGCAGCTTGTCGTGTATGCCGCCAAAGCCGCCGTTGGACATGATGGCGACGACATCGCCCGCACGCAGCTCGGGCGAGAGATGGCGCACAATCTCGTCCGCGCCCTCTATCCTGAGGGCAGGTTTGCCCTGAGCGGCTATGTCGCTCATAAGCCGGTCTGTGTCGAGCACGCGCCCCTTCTCCGTGGCCTTCTGGCTGTCGAAGACGCTGGCGACGATAACGTAGTCCGCGTCCGTGAAGGCGCGCGCGTAATCGTCCTGAAAGACGGCCAACCGCGAAGACCATGAGCGCGGCTCGAAGATGGCAAACAGCCTTCTGTCTCTATACTTCGTGCGGAGCGCCGCGAGTGTTTCGCGCACGGCCGTAGGGTGATGAGCAAAATCGTCAATCACGGTCACGCCGCGCTCTTCGCCCCTGACCTGCATGCGGCGGCGCACGCTCTTGAAAGTCGTGAGAGCTTCGTTGATGGCCTCGGGAGTGACGCCCCAGAAGTCCGCCGCCACTATCACGGCCAGTATGTTGCGAATGTTGAAATCGCCAATGAGCGTAGTTTGAAACTCGCCCCACTGTTTGCCTTCTCGAAAGACACGGAAACGTGCAAGCTCCCCGGAGTAATCTATGTCGCGCGCCTGCCACATGGCATCAGTCGAGGTGCCGAAGGTCTCGAGACGCGTGAAGAGCTTCGAGCCCATCTCGGCTACAACCTCTCGCACGTGCGGGCTGTCCCATCCGGCTATCAGTCGGCCGTTGCCGGGCACAAGGTTCATCAGTCGGCGAAAGGCGGTCTTGACCGCAGGAAGGTCTGCGTAGATGTCCGCGTGGTCGAACTCTATGTTGTTGACGATTGCGACTTCCGGCAGGTAGTGCATGAACTTCGGCCCCTTGTCGAAGTAGGCCGTGTCGTATTCGTCGCCTTCTATGATGAAGTAAGGGCTGTCCGTGACGCGAAAGCTGGAATCGAAATTCTGCACGACGCCGCCCACCAGGAAAGTCGGATTAAGGCCTCCACGCTCCATGACCCACGCGGCGATGCTGGTGGTAGTGGTCTTGCCGTGCGTCCCGGCAACGACCAGCGAGCGGTGACCGCGTATGAACTCGCGCTTCACCGTCTCGGCCTGCGAGCGGTAAAGAAGCTTGCGGTTCAGCGTCTCTTCTACCTCAGGGTTTCCGCGCGGGATAGCGTTACCTATGATTACGCAATCGGGAGCGGGCTCAAGATGCTCCGGCTTGTAGCCCTGCATGACAGGGATGCCCAGAGACTCAAGCATGGTGGACATGGGCGGGTACACATTTTCGTCAGAGCCTGTGACGGTTGCGCCGCTCGCCTTGAGCATCCCGGCGAGGCTCGCCATAGCTGTCCCGCAGATTCCAATCAAGTGATAATGCATAATCAGTTTTCAGTTTTCGGTTAAAAGAGAGGCTTGCATTTCAGGCTTGAAACTGAAAACTGCTCTTAACGTTTCTTCAGCAGCCTGTAGAAGGGAAGGGCGCTCGTGCTAGCGTAGAGAGGCGCTTCCATGTCCATGAATTCGTCCTTCTTGACGCGCTTGGGTCTTCGGGTCGTCAAATCAAGAAATCGCGTCTGCTCTCTCAAGAGCTTGCCTTTGTCGTCGTAGAAGCGGTTGTTGATGCGTATGATGTCGCCCATGAAGGTGCGAAGCTCGGCGCTCGATTTGGCCAGCGTGCCGTCCCTGCGGTAGTAATTCGTCATGTACTGCGCCCAGTCGCCGGAAGGGCTTGAAAAGGTGAAGAGCGCCACTACCGGCTCGCCCGTCTGATTGAACCAGACGTTTGAAGAAGTGTAGGTACTGCCGTTCTGCCAGGCGTTGTCGAGCGCCGCTTTTGTCCTGAACTCCTGCCAGCGCGCGGGCGCGTTATCGCTCACGTAACTGCCCGTGTCCGCAAAGTGGCGCGCCGCACGCGAGTTACGCCTGATGTAGCCATCAAGGCCGCGCGCGTAAATTTCAATCGAAGCTACGTCGTTCTGATTCGCCTGCCCCGGCTCAGGTAGATTGGAGCCTTCCGCGCTCATTGACGCGCGGCCAGCGTTCGCAAGCCTCTGCCCGTAGCCGAGCGGTAGAAGAAGCGCGCCGAGTAAAAGAGAGAATATTAGCGCTCGCATGTGTATCAAGCTGTCTCCGTGTCCTGCGCGGCCGGGATTGTGAAAGAGAAGGTGGAGCCCTTGCCCATCTCCGACTCGACTTTGATTTCGCCCCCGTGTAGCTCCACCAGCTGTTTCGTGATGTAGAGGCCGAGCCCCGTGCCCTTCTCGCCTCGCGTGGCTCGGCTGCGCGCCTGCTCGTACTTATCGAAGAGCCGCTTAACATCTTCGGGCGCTATGCCCACGCCAGTGTCCGAGACGCTGATGCGTATATATCCGTCCTCCTGCGCTGCGCGCAAGATGACGCGCCCGCCCCGGTTGGTGAACTTAATGGCGTTCGAGACCAGATTGACGAGCACCCGGCGCAGCTTCGCGCGGTCGGCCTCTACGAGCGAGAGGTCTGCCGGCAAATCATCCTCCATCTTCAGGCCCTTCTCGCGCGCCAGCGGCTCCATCGTCTCGCGCAATTCATCCAGTAGGCCGCCGAGCTCAATCGAGGCAAGCTCAAGCCGCATCGTACCCGATTCCAGCTTGGAGGCGTCGAGCAGGTCATTAACCAGCTCTATCAGGCTCTGAGCATTGCGCTCCATCATCGCCACCATGTTCTGCTGCTCGGGCGTCAACTCGCCCAATCTCCCGGAAGTGAAGAAGCTGATGACGCCGCTTATCACAGTGAGCGGCGAGCGAAGGTCGTGCGTCGTCAGTGCAAGGAACTCTTCCTTCATCTCCGACAGCTCGCGCAGCTTGGCGTTGGCCTCGTTCAGCTCCTTGTTGGTCGCAGCCAGCGTCGTGTTGACGCGCTCAAGCTCCGTGCGCTTCTCTTCAAGCTCCGCAAGGACTTCGACCAGGTCGCGGTTCTGGCGCTGTAGCTCTTCGAGCGCCGAATCGTCCAGCTCGTCCGACAACTCCGTGCGCAAATCATCTACGCTCGTCCTCACTTCGGCCGCGCGCGCCCTAGACAGCCACTTGACGACGGTGACGCGCGTGCCCTGGCCCTCGCCCGTCTGGATGTCGAATTCATCCATGAGCTTGCGCGTACCGGCCAGCCCTACGCCCAGGCCCGATGCCGATTGATAGCTGCCGCGAAGTATCGCCTTGAGCGTGCCTTCATCAATGCCCGGCCCGTCGTCCCGCGCCGTAATCTGAATCCCCAGATCAGGGCCGCGCTCGGCCAGAGAGAGCGTGATGGCTCCCTGCTTGGCGTACTCGTAGATGTTCCGGGTGATTTCCGATACAGCCGTAGTAATCTTAATCTGAGTGGTGGAATCAAAGCCCATCTTGCGCGCCAGCCGCCGGACGCGGTCACGCACCTTTATAATATCCGCCTCGCGGCGAACGTATATGTCTCCCAGCCGGGTTGAGGTCACGTCTTTCATAAAAAAGTCCGGAGAATCCAGAGGGCCTTGACAGTCCGGAGAGTCAAACCGAATTTTTCCCCTTTACTCTACCGGACTCCCAAGACTCTACAGACTCTCTGGACTATTTTGCAACCAGTACGGTCGCGTCGTCGTTCGTGCGCGAGTAGTCGCGCATGAGAATGCCTGCCAGAATCTGCGGGTTTCGCTCAAGCAGGTTCGGATAAGATTTGATGTCCCAGGTTTCGCTCAGTCCGTCGCTTGCCATGATGAGTATGGATTCTTCCGTCCACGCCTGCGTCCAGACGCGCACGCGGCCCATACGAGCGCCCATCGTGCCGTTTGAAGGAATCGGTGTGGCGTGCTGCGGGGCGTTGAAGATTCGCACGGACACGTTGCCTACCCCGGCGTAGCGCATCTCCTCTCGCGCGGCGTCCATGACGGCCGCGCCCATGACGGCGCCGCGAGTCGCGCGCAAAGCGCCGTGCACGGCGCTGAAGACCTCTTCCAGAGGCTCGCCCGTCCAGTCGCTCAAAGATTCTATGGCCGTGTCGGCCGCCTGCTTTGCCCCGCGCCCGTGGCCTAAGCCGTCCACGACCACGAAGAGCGTCTGTGCGCCGAGCGTTTTTATCAGATAAGCGTCGCCGTTGGTCTCCTCGCCCGGATGCGGGCGGCTCCAGACGCCGACTCTTGATACTTCCATCGGCTCAGGACGAACGTCCTTGCGCCACTTGCGCGCCAGCACAGCCGTTCCGTGGCTGGTGCGACGCGCGGCTTGCAGCGACAGCTTAGAAGTGGTGCGCACGGTCGAGTAGAGGTCGAACTGATCCATCAGCCGACGAATCGCTCCGAGCCCCATGCCGAGGCTGCCGCTCGTTGAGACGCCGTCGCGCACGGCGCGGTCTATATTATAGATGCCGGGGCCTGCGTCCCAGTAGAAAAGCTCAAGCCCGGCCCCTCTGCCTATAGTCGTGGTGTAGTGAAGCCAGCTATTCTGCGTGGCGTAAGTGGCGGCGTTCGTCCCTAGTTCCTGTACGACTATGTCGATCTCGGCCAGCTCCTTTTCCGTGAAGCCCAGCCGGTCGGCGTACTCATGCACGGCACGGCGCGCCGTTCCCACCCGCGCTTCGTCCGTAATCTCTATTGAAAAGATTTCTCTCACAAAAAGTACTGAGTACTGAGTGACGAGCACCGAGGGAGAAGAAAGCTTTCAACTCATCACCCGGCACCCCGTGCTCAGCTACTTTTAATCCCGCCAGCGAACGATTGTAACGCGAGTGCCCTGGCCCCGCTCGCTCTCTATCTTAAAGACATCTACCAGCCGCTTTGAGCCCGGCAGCCCTTTGCCCAAGCCCCGGCCGGTGGAAAATCCGTCGCGCATGGCGGCATCTATGTTTTCAATGCCGGGGCCTTTATCTTCAAAGATGAGTCGCAGGCCGGGCCGCCCGTCCACCTCCAGAGTCGGCTGCGCTATGAGCTGGCCGCCTCCGCCGTACTTGATGACGTTGCGCGACAGTTCGGATGCGACCGTGGCGAGCCGCGTCTGGTCTATCAACCGGAAGCCGAGCGCGGCGGCGATGACGCGCACCTGCGCGCGCGCGTTCGAGATGTCACGCTCAGACTTAAGAACGATTGACTTGCTCTCCAAGCGCCATTAACTCCCTTAGCTCTCGTTCGTCTTCCTCTTCGGCTATGTCGAACTCGCCGCGAAGCAGCCGGATTCCTTCGTCCACGTTGAGCACGGTGTCCACGCCCTTGAGTTCCAGCCCCAGCTCCACGAGCGTGATGGCGACCGCGGGCTGCATGCCGACGACCACCGTGCGCGCGTCCATGATGCGCGCCATGGCGGCTATGTCCGAGAGCACGCGCCCTATGAAGGAATCGATCATCTCAAGCAGGGAGATGTCTATCAGAACGCCGCGCGCGCCCGTGCGCTCAAGCTCGGAAAGGATGCGCTCCTGCAAGTGCATGACGGTCTGGTCGTCCATGTCCACCTGAATCGGGACGATGAGAACGCGGCCAACTTTGAGAATGGGGATGCGCGAGCCGTTCATCTAAAGCTCCTTCTTTATCTATTTAAGCGCAGTCTGCTGCTCGGCCTCTTGGCTGGTAGTATTTTTGGACGAGTGCGCGTTGTTCGCGTGCTTGGCGGCGTTTGCTGCGTGACCGTTGGTCAGCCGGGCGAAGGCTTTTGTCGAAACAACCGTGCGGCCGAGCATCTCAAGCGCCAGCTTGATGCCGTCGGACATCTGCGCGCGAGTGGTTATCTGCGTCAGGTCTATGCCCAGCTGCACCATCGTCTGCGCTATCGCCGGGGAAACGCCCGTCAGTATGCAGCGCGCGCCCATCAGCCGTGCGGCCGTCACGGTCTTGATAAGATGGTTGGCGACGAGCGTGTCCATGGTCTTGACGCCCGTGATGTCCAGGATGGCTATGGTGGAACTGGTCTCGACTATCTTTTGAAGGAGCGCCTCCATCATCATCTGCGCGCGACGAGAATCGAGCGTGCCTATAATCGGCAGCGTCAGAATCTTATCCCAGACTTTGATGACGGGCGTCGATAGCTCCATCATGTCTTCGCGCTGCTGGTGAATTACCTCTTCACGCGAGCGTATGTAGTTCTCGACCATGACGAGACCCATGCGGTCCAGCAGCCGGGTGAAAAAGTTCATCTCGCGCAGGAGCGCGTCCATGTTGCCTTCCAGCTCTTCGGTCAGAAGCGGCAGGATGGTGTTCCTGAGGCTCAGAATGTAGGTGGCGTTCTCAAGCGGCGTGTATCCCTTGACGGCGCGCGCGTGCGAAATCTCGTTGAGGAAGGCGCGCATCTCGTCGAACGCAGCAGAGTTGAACTCGTCGCCGCCCGAATCCCTTATCGAGCGCGCCAGCATATCGACAACCTGTTCGGATTGACGGCGAAGCTCTTTTTTCGGAATCAGCTCGTCGCGGAATTCGCCCGACTCAAGCCGGTCTCTAATCCAACGGTTGATGATTTCGTCGTGCCGCTTGACCAGAAGGTCTACGACATGCGTCATGTCCTGCTGCTGCGGCGTGCTGTTATCTGCCATTTCCAGTCCTCAAAAGGAGAGCCCGCTCGACTGCCGGTAGAGCGCGGCGTATCCAGCTCAAGATTAATAACGGATAAAGTATCTTAGCATCGCAGCATGGAAAAGCAACTCCGGGCGCACACAAGTTTTTATAGGAAAGGCCGTTATTATTTGAGGAAGCGGCCTGCTTTAAGCGGCGGGCCCGTTTTGCGCGCACTCTTTGCGAATCTTCTCGGTCAGATACCAGGAGATGTAGCCGCTATATTTCTGCTGTAGCTCGGGCCGCCGCCAGTCCCGGCCGGTAATCACCTTTCGACAGCTCAGAGACCCGCAGCGGCACTCCATCTCGTAATCGTCGTCGTCCGTCATGGCCCAATCATGCGTCAGTTCCTCTCCGGCTTCGACGCGGCGCATGGCCGCGAAGACTACCTGCCCGCGCACGCCCAGGTTCGGCTCGCACGAATGGTTGCTGAAAATCATGCTTCCCTCGCGCTCGTCCTCCCTGAGCGGGCCTATGAAGAGGTCGTCCGCGAGCTGTATCTCTGCGGGGCCTAGACGGGCAGACACTTCGCGGAGCCGCTCGCGGTCGAAGATTGCGCCGCCCTTGACGCAGACGACTTCTCCCTCTTCAATGGCTTCGACCGCGAACAGTCCTCTGCCGTGAATGGGGCTCTCTTTGACAGCCGCCTTCGGAGAGATGTAGGAAAGCTTCTGAGGTGCGTCCCGCATCGAGTGGAAATTTCCAGACCTCTTTCAGGCAGCGTTGGAGCGGGCCTCGCCCTCGCTGTGGAAGGGGAACTCCAGGATTACCAGCAGCCCGCCGCGCACGTCGTTCGTCATCTCGAAGCTGGCTCCCTCGCCGTATAGCTGGCGCAGGCGATTCTGCGTGTTGGAAAGCCCTATGCCTCGTCTTCCCGTGCGACTGGGGCCGAGTTCCGCCGGCAAGCCGGGGCCGTCGTCTCTCACCTCAAGCCGCAGCCGCTCGCCGCGAAGCGCCGAGCGTATCTCTATCAGGCCGGGCTTTGAGCGCGGCGCTATGCCGTGACGTATGGCGTTCTCGACTATGGGTTGCAGGATGAGATTCGGCACGCGCGAGCTTAAGGTCTGCGGCTCTATCTCCATGCGAACCGTCAGGCGGTCGTAAAAGCGAATCGCCTCTATGTCCAGATAGCACCTGAGAAAATCAAGCTCGTCGCGCAGCGAGACCTCCTGCGCGCCGGAGTTCTCAAGCGTAAGCCGCAGAAAATCACCCAGGCGCGCAATCATGCGTCGCGCCGCTTCAGTGTCGCGGCTCAGGAGCGAAGAGATAGAATGGAGCGTGTTGAAGAGAAAGTGCGGGTGAAGCTGCATCTTCAGGGCCTGTAGCTGCGCTTCCGCCAGTTGCGCTTTCAGCCGGGATGCCTGCAACTCGCTTTCACGATAACGCTTGTAGTAATTGAGCGCGTGGCTCGCCCAGATAATCAGCCAGTAGACGATGAAATTCTTGTCTATGTTGACGAAGACTCTTGCGGGAAAGTTCGTGAAGACAACCCGCGCGAAGTTGCTATCGAAGTGCGCGTCGATCCTCAGATGGCAGGCCGTCATCAGCGCCGCTATGGCAAAGCTCGCGGGCAGGTGAATCAGAAGACTTCGCGGCCACTTCCGGCGGTCGAAGCGAAAGAGCCGCGCCAGCCATAGAATCAGGAAGGTGAAGACAGCCGAGAGATAGACCGCGGACATCTGCCACACGAGCGCCGTGGCGAAGGGAACCGCGCGCGGCGTGCCCGCGAAGTAGAAATATATCTGGCTGGCGAAGAAAAGCCCGACCAGCGTCCAAATCCCCAGAATGGCAGCCGCGCCCAGCAGCCGCCCGCGCCAGTCCCTCTCGCCGACAAGACCGGCGGGCCGCCCCATATCGCCAAACGGCAGCCGCCACACGCCCGAATACATCTCTTCTTTCATAAACAGATAACTCTTCTACGCCCGAAATCAGTAGAACACAATAATGAACCCGACCCGGCGTGCGGCGCAAGGCCGTAGCCGCTTGAAGCCTTGAGTGAAGATTCCGGTTGAATTGATTAAATCCGAATGCCGCGCACCTTTTCGGGCTTCTTGTCGGAGGTGGGCCTGCCCAGCACTGCGCTGTCCTGCTCGCGCTTTTCGCGCTCTTCGCCCGTGTGCCACCTGGCCCATTCGGCGGGCGCGTCGAAGGTCTCGCCGCCATGGCGAGTGATGCGCGGGCGCACGCGGCACATAACGGGAGTGTTGACGCCTACGCCGGAGATGACGGCCTGCCCCTTGGTGAGCGCGGGCAGCTCGTCCAAGAGCTGCCGGCCCGCGCCTTCGACGGACTTGGCCACGGTGTCCTGGTCGATCGGGTTGACTATGCGCATGATGATTTGAGTCATGCACTGGGAGAGCACGTCCTGGTCAAGCTTGCCGGGTCGCTGCGTGATGAGACCTATGCCTACGCCGAACTTTCGTCCCTCTGAGAGAATCTGCTTGAGTATGTTGGTGGAGACGACCGTCTGGCCCGCGGGCGCGAAGCGGTGCGCCTCTTCCAGAAGCGTGAAGACGGGGTAGGGAAGATAGCTGTCCGAAGTCGGCTCGGCCTCGTTGCGAACCGTCAAGACGCGCGCCTTGTTGACGCGGCGAAGCAGAGTTGCCACGACCACCTGCTGCTCGTTCTGCTCTATGTCGGAGAGCTGAAGAACGGTGCAGCGACCGGGCCGGAAGAGTTCCGACAGCGGTATGTGCTCGTGGTCCGAGAAGATGGAATCGGGCCGGTCGAAGCGGTTGTCCAGCCGCCAGAGCAGCGCGTCTATTGAGCCAACGTTCCCGCTTGAGCCGCCGCGCCCGTCATCGTCTCCGTACTTCTCAGCCGTGACCATGTCCCGCAAATCCTGGTAGCCCCAGAGCCCGCGCTCGCCGCGCTCTCCGGCGGTCAGCTTCCTGTAGGCCTGAGAGAGATAGTGCAGCATCTTGTCCGAAGTGCCTTCCGGGAGAAGGTACTTGATGTCCGCTTCCGTCAGGGATGAGACACGCACCTTTATGCGGTCGTGCGTGAAGATTTTGACTTCCGGCCTGTAGCCGTCAGGCGTGCGAAAGCGGTCGTCAGATTCTATGGAAGTGAGCGTGTCGTACTCGCCGTGCGGGTCAACTATCAGCACGGAAGCGCGATTGTGCGGGCGCATCAATTCTTCCACCAGCACGCCCGCCGTGTAGCTTTTGCCCGCGCCGGTTGAAGCCAGTATGGCAAGATGCGTCGAGACGACATCTTTTATAGAAAGCACTACGGGGACTTCGCCCGCCGAGCGCGTCAGAAGGCTGCCTACATGAGCCGCGCCTGTTTCGTCTACGTGGCGCGGGCTTAAAACGTCGGCGAGGGTTTCGCTAGATGCCAGAAAGACGGAGTCGCCGGGGCTGGGCGGGATGCGCGGGTTGACGAAATCGCCTAGCTCGCGGCTGAAGTATCCTATGGTCTCGACCGTTATCTCGTAAAGCTCGCACGAGTCCGTATCAAGCCCTATGAGAGAGGAAACGATTGCGGGCGGCGTCTGCGGGTCCGAGAGAAAAGCGTCCGGCAGATTACGCACCAGACGGCGCTGAGTGATGTTGCCAAGAATGTGACGCTCTTGTGCGCCGTCCTGCGCGACGTAGTATACGAACTCGCCGATTCGGGTGCGGCGATTCTCGGCCGTGATGAAGAGATACTCGTGGGGACGCTCGCCCGGCCCTTTCACCGTTCCCGTCAACGTGTCCATCGTGCTTGGCTCTTTCGTAGACATCTTCGTAGTGAATCAAAGAATAGTAGAGGACAATCGGACAGCTTCAGAAGCTAAAGCCTGAACATCGGCGCGAAGTATAGCACATAGTGAGCACGCGAGCGGGCGCCATCAAAAGCCTGGTAGTGGGATAATAGTGCGTTGCTAAACATTGACATTCACGAAAGAGGTCAATACTCTTCGCTGGCAACAATGGCACATCGGCACACTATCTGGAAACTGGCTGCCCATACGGATTAAGGAGAATGAAAAGTGAAAATAATTATTTGCTTGAGTCTCATCGTCGTCTGCGCCTTGCAGGTCACTCTAGCGAAGAATTCGGTATTCATCAACAAGGTGGAAAATAATAACGCCGCGCCAGCCGCGACATCAACTGTATGGTTGATGTCGCCAATGCCGGATTTAATCGTCAGAGGAAATGAGTTTGAATTCGCCGGCAACAAAATGGTGAACGTTTACGTCTCCAACAATGGTGATGCCCCGTCAAAACGTTGCATTCTGGAGCTGACCATTCGCAAAATCGGTGACGCCAGTGTGGGCCGGGTAAAGAGGGCGTCCATCCCAGCGATTCAACCGGGCAAGTACGTGAAAATTCCGGTGAACGCGACGAATATTCTGCCCAACGCGGTCAACCTCAAAGACACAACCTTTAAAGTGATTGCCGACTCAACCAACATCAATGCCGAATCAAACGAAGGCAACAATGAGAAATGGCATAACTTACAGTAAGGTCGTCATCTGGAAAGAAGACGGCTGCGGCAGATAGCGGTTGCTGTAAAGCGGCGAGACGTTTGCAAACGTCTCGCCGCTTCTCTTTTTCCGCGACACACTATTACCCACTGCCAAAAGCTTTAACTGCCCGACTCTACCAGGACCATCAAAGCTCTACGGGTGCGCCTCCACGATTGATTGAGGCTTGCGCGGCTTCGAGAAGCCGTACGACGCGCAGGCCCGCTTCCGCGCCCGTCAGGGGGCGGCGGCCCGTGCGTATCGAGTCCAGAAATTCTTCGCAGACGTAGTGAAGCGCTTCCGTAGAATCCAGCTTGGGAACCCAGACATCGCCCGTGCGATAGCTTACAAGGGTTTGATAGGCGGCCTCTTTATCGGAAGTGTTCAGGTGCCGGTTGGTCGTCACGCCGCTATCGTAGATGCGCACCTTCTCGGTCGGCTCTATGTCATCGTAGACGATCATCTTGCGGCTTCCGGCAATCAGCGTGTGACGGATTTTAACGGGCGAGAGCCAGTTGAAATGGAAATGCGCTATGAAGGGGTCTGAGAACTTGAGCATGACGTAGGCTATGTTCTCTATCCCGCGCTCTATGTGGCAACTGCCGGTGGCGAGTATGACTTCGGGCTCGCGCCCCACCACGAAATCCATTATGGAAAGGTCGTGCGGCGCTAAATCCCAGACAACGTTGATGTCTTTCTGAAAGAGGCCCAGGTTGATTCTGGTCGAATCGAAGTAGAGAAGGTCGCCTATCTCGCCGCTATCTATAATCTCTTTGATTTTCCGCACCGCGCCCGTGTAGACGAAGGTGTGGTCAACCATGAGCGTCAGCCTGCGCCTGCGCGCAATCTCTATCAGCGTTTCGGCCTCCGCTATAGAAGAGGTGAAGGGCTTTTCCACGAGGACGTGCTTGCCGGCTTCGAGCGCCTCTTTGGCGAAGGGAAAGTGCGTCGCGACGGGCGTGGCTATGACGACTGCATGAAGCTCCGGGTCGCGCAGCAGCTCGCGGTGATCGGTCGTCGTTCGTGCGGAAGGATAACGACGGCTGACCGCGCTCAGTCGCTCAGAGTCCAGGTCGCAGAGCCAGCGCACCTGCGCGCCCCTGTTCTCAGCGAAGTTGCGAATCAGGTTCGGCCCCCAGTAGCCGCACCCTATCACGCCGATTGTCGTCATGGTCATCTGGCTCTTGTTCTAACCGAGTCGGTTACGGGAAAAGTCTACTGGCTCAAGCGGGCTGCGCAGACATCGTAGCGTCGGCTCTTTGTCTGCGCTTCGCGGAGGCATGAATGTTTTCGGCCACCGCGTTCATCTGCTCGTCCGTCAGTTCGGGAAACATCGGAAGCGAGAGCACGCGCGCAGCCTGTCGCTCGGTCTCGGGAAAGCTGCCTCGCGCGTGGCCCAGAAAAGCGTAGGCCGGTTGCAGGTGTATCGGAACAGGGTAATGTATCCCCGTCTGCACGCCTGCCCCGTTCAAATCCGCTTGCAGCGCGTCGCGCTCTTCCGATTGCACCACGTACAGGTGATAGACGTGGCGCGCGTAAGCGAGCTCCTCCGGCAAGACCAGACCCGCGCCTTCAAGAAGAGCGTTGTAGCGAGAGGCGTGCTCGCGCCGCAGCTCGTTCCATCGCTCAAGGTGCCTGAGCTTCACGGAGAGCACGGCGCCCTGTATCCCTTCCAGCCTGAAGTTGTAGCCGATTATCTCGTGGTGATACTTCCGCTCAGAGCCGTGGTCGCGCAGGAGCCTGACCTTACGCGCGACCGCCTCGTCATTTGTGACCACCGCGCCGCCTTCGCCGTAAGCCCCGAGGTTCTTGCCGGGATAAAAGCTGAAGGCCGCCGCGTGCCCGAAGGTGCCTACGCGCCGGCCCCTGTAAAGCGCGCCGTGCGCCTGTGCAGCGTCCTCTATGACCAGCAGGTTTCGGCGGCGCGCGATTTCAAGCACAGCGTCCAGGTCTGCCGCCTGACCGTAAAGATGCACGGGGATGATGGCGCGCGTGGCCGGCGTGATTGCCGCCTCTACCTGTCGCGGGTCAATTGTGTAAGAAACTGGGTCCGCATCCACGAAGACGGGAGTGGCGCCCGCGGTAGAGACCGCTTCAGCCGTCGCAAAAAAGGTGTTGGCGGGAACGATGACTTCATCGCCTGCGCCTATGCCGCAAGCCGTCAGGGCCAGCTGAATGGCCGCCGTCCCGTTGGACACGCCGACGCAGTGACGCGCGCCTGTGTATTCGGCAAACGACTCTTCAAAGGCCGCCACCTCGCGCCCGAGCACGAAGGAGGCGTTGCCGAGGACGCGCATGACCGCCGCGTCCACCTCTTCCTTGATGGCCCTGTACTGCGCCTGTAAATCAACAAAGGGAATCATCATAAAAAGTACTGAGCGATGAGCGATGTGCCGCTGAGTAACAAGCCGCTCGCCTTGAACTCAGCACTCATCGCTCGTCACTCAGTACTGCTCTCCAATGCTCTTGCGGGATTGCCGGCGACCGTTGAGCCTGCCGGAACGTCTCTGGTGACGACTGCGCCCGCGCCTACCGTTGCTCTTTCGCCAATCT
>DASVVZ010000267.1:0-9739 GCA_036389875.1 Pyrinomonadaceae bacterium | reverse complement strand
TAAGAGGAGCGGCCACGGTCTGCGCCGAGCGAAGAGATGAAGACGAAGCGTTTGACGCCCGCTCGTTCAGCTTCACGCAGCACCTTTCCGGTTCCTTCGACATTGATGCGCTCGAAGGTGACTTCGGGCGGTGACTCGTTGACGATTCCCGTGATATGCACTACGGCGTCGCAGCCTTCCGCGGCTCCCGACAGGCCGCGTTCGTCGCTCACGTCGGCAGCAAAAGGCTCTACCCCTTCGGGCCACTCTTCAGCATCCTTTCCGGCCCCGCGTGATAACAAACGGACATTGTGGCCCGCCTTGAGAAGCGCCGGGATAGCTCCCTCGCCGATAACACCTGTCCCGCCCGTGACCAGTACCCTCATGTTCTCTCTCCCTTGTCTTTCGCAGGTTGAAATCTCTTCGACTGATTTTTAAGAATCACTTCTTCCTTTTTTTATAGCCCGCTACGAACTATGTCGTGAACACGAATCAGGCCGATACAGAGCCTTTCATCCGTGACCACAGGCAACACGGAGATCTGGCGCGGGCGGTCTTCCATCAATCGCAGCGCGTCATATGCCAGAAACTCCGGCCTCGCCACCACGGGGTCGCGCGTCATCATCATGTTAGCTGACAGCGTCTCCAGCTCTGCGTGCTTTATCTTCTGAATCGTTCTACGCAGGTCGCCGTCCGTGATGACGCCCAAAAGCAGCCCGCTCTCATCAACGACGCTGACCGCACCCAAGCCCCCGCGACTGATGGCGGCTATCACCTCCAGCCAGGGCGCATCGGCTCCGATCATCGGATTGTCATCGCCGCTGTGCATGAGATCTGCGACTTTCAGCGTGAGCCGCTTGCCAAGCCGCCCGGCCGGATGATTCTGCGCGAAGTCATCCGTGGTCAGGCCCTTGACCTGCATCAGCACGACAGCAAGCGCATCGCCCATGGCGAGCGCGACCGTAGTGCTGGTGGTAGGAGCCATGTTAAGCGGGCAGGCTTCCTGGTCTACGGAAGCATCCAGCACAACGTCTGCGCGCCGGGCCAGCGTCGAGCGCAGGTTTCCGACCATCGCTATAATCGGCACCCGGCGATGCATCAAGTGCGGCAGCATGGCTATGACTTCATCCGTCTCGCCGCTATTGCTCAGGGCCAGCACCACATCATCCTGCGAAACTATTCCCAGCCCCCCGTGCAGAGCGTCCGAAGGATGCAGGTAGACGGCTGCCGTGCCTGTGCTGGTCATGGTGGCGGCTATCTTCTGGGCTATGATGCCGGACTTGCCGACGCCGAGGAGCACGACCTTGCCGCGACAGGCGGTCAGAATCTCCACGGCACGCTCCACCTCGCCGCGAGCGATACGGTGCGAAGTCTGCGTAATAGCCTCCGCCTCCATCCGCAGAAGATTCGTCACCATAGAGAAGTAGTCTTTGTCCGTCATAGCAGCATTTCAAGAGCGCACGCAGGTTTTGAGACCCGCGGCCACCCTTCGCGGAGCATACGATAAAGAAGGCAAAAGGCGAAAGGCGGGGGATGGGGGTTTCAGGGGCCAGGGGTTGGAGAAAAGAAAAACAAGTTCTCTTTCTTTTACCGTCCCCTGACCCCTGGCCCCCATCCCCCGCTTTCCTTGTAGACAATGAAAGGCGGTTCGACTATATTGCACTCTCGCTACTCAAATTTTTTGTGGAGCATATATTCGATGGCGCTCTTTAACATTCTCCCCAAAGAAGAGCAGTATTTCGCACTATTCTCGCAAATGACCTCGTATATCTACGATGCGTCGCGGGCGCTGGTGGAAATGCTCTCTGACAAAAGCGGCAACTACGAAGAGCACTCGCGTCGCATCAAGGCCATAGAGCATCAGTGTGACGAGTTGACGCATAAGATTTCCACACGTCTCAACAAGTCCTTTATCACCCCATTTGACCGCGAAGACATCTACCTGATGTCCTCCGCCTTAGACGACATAGTAGACCTGATTGACGACGCGGCACGCGCGATGGTCATGTACGACGTGCATGAGAGCACAAGCCACGCGCGCCACTTCGCGGACGTGATTCAGCGCATGTCCGTAGAGCTTCATGAGATAGTCTCAAAGCTTGCGCGGCCCGACGGCATGTCCGCACGGCTCGTCACCCTTCACAGTCTTGAGAACGAGGGCGACGAGGTCTTTCACCGCGCGATAGAGGAGCTTTTTCACAACGCGCAGGACCCGCTTCACGTCATCAAGTGGAAATCCATCTACGAAAAGCTCGAGGCGGCGGTCGACCGGTGCGAGAACGTAGCCAACATCATCGAAAGCGTCATTATCAAACACACGTGAGAACAGTTTTCAGTTTTCAGTTTTCAGGAAAAGAGCCTATCGCTTTTAGCTGGAAACTGAAAACTGAGGACTGAAAACTTTTCTTATGACTGCCACTTTCGCCTTCATACTGCTGCTCGTCGTGCTGGCTCTCATCTTTGATTACATAAACGGTTTTCACGACGCAGCCAACTCCATCGCGACAGTCGTCTCGACGCGCGTGCTCTCGCCGGGCATCGCAGTCATCTGGGCCGCCTTCTTCAACTTCGCAGCCTTCGCAATCTTCGGCACGCGCGTAGCCAAGGCCATAGGCGACGGCGTGCGCATGGACTTGATTGCGGCCGACATGCGGCTCTACGTGCTGTTGGCGGCGCTCGTGGGGGCGATTATCTGGAATCTGATTACGTGGTATCTGGGGCTGCCGACCTCCAGCTCGCATGCGCTGCTGGGAGGCTATGCGGGCGCGGGCGTGGCCGCATACGGGGGCGTGCGCGGGCTTCTAAAGACGGACGTGTGGTTCCGTGTGATCGAGTTCATCATCCTCTCGCCTTTAATCGGGATGGCGCTCGGGCTGCTTATGATGATTGCGGTCTACTGGATTTTCCGCAACTGGTCGCCCAACCGCGTGGACAAGATTTTCCGCAAGGGACAGCTTTTGTCTGCGGCTGCCTTCTCGCTCGGGCACGGCGGCAACGACGCGCAGAAGACCATGGGCATTATCACGGCAGTGCTGGCTGCGGGCGGCCTTCTGGCTTACGGCCCGAACGGGGAGCTGCCGGGCATCCCGCTCTGGGTAGTGCTCTCTGCACACGCCGCAATCGGGCTGGGTACTCTTTCGGGCGGCTGGCGCATCGTGCGCACAATGGGCTCGCGCATCACAAAGCTGAAGCCCGTGGGCGGCTTCTGTGCGGAGACGGCGGCGGCGCTGACGCTGGCTTATGTAACGTTGACGGGCGTTCCGGTTTCTACCACTCACACTATCACGGGCGCAATCGTCGGCGTCGGGGCGACGCGCCGCCTGTCGGCCGTTAAGTGGGGCGTGGCGGGGCGCATTGTCTGGGCGTGGGTCCTGACTATTCCAATGGCTGCCAGCATCTCGGCCCTCACCATCCTCATCATCAAACTAATCCTTCGCGCCAGTTGAGGTTAGAAAAGCAGAGATGAGCGATAACATCTCATCCCTCATCCTTAGTCTTTAGCCGCTCCCATAAGGTGATCTTCAAAGCTATAAGCGGGGCCGCAGACCAGCAGCAGCCTCATGGGCTCGCGGCCGGTATTCTCAAGCGTGTGGGTTTTTCCCACGGGGATAAAGACAGCATCGCCCGCGGAGACTTCGCGCACCTCTTCGCCCACGGTCATGCGTCCCGCACCCTCTAGTATGTAGTAAATCTCTTCCGTCAAAAGGTGGTGGTGCCGCCCCACGGCCGCGCCCGCGGGCAACAGCTCTTCGGCCAGACTGCAACGCTCAATGTCAGAGGTCGTGCGGTCAATAAGCGGTCGAATCTCGGATCCGTGCGGAGTGTTGATAACAGCCGCCCGTTCGCGGTTGATGACAATCATGCTGTATGTAATCCTCTCTTCGCTCTCGGTGTCAGGAGAAATCTATCACATAAGCCCGGCCTCACCTGCTTCGTTGGCAAGCGGCGCTCTGAGTATGCTATCTTTTCACATCAATCAACTATGCCCGCGTAGCTCAGTGGATAGAGCGTTCGCCTCCGGAGCGAAAGGCCGCTGGTTCGACTCCAGCCGCGGGTAATCAGCATGACGGGCGGTCGCTGTTGCAACCGTCTCTTTTTTTATTCGCCCCACTCCTGATTAATCCTTAAAATCTTCTTTACAGCAACATGGCATCTGAATTGCCACTTTTCCGTCGGAGCTTATTTATGCCCCTGAAAGCGTATTATTCGGGTGCAAGACTGTCTTTGGGGTGTTTCAAAACAGAGGGAGGGACGGAGCAGGTATGAACGCTTTTGAATTGTTGAAGAAGGATCATCAGAAGGTTTCCGGGCTGTTCAAGCGGTTGGAAGAGACGACCGAGCGCGCCGTGAAGACGCGCGAAGAACTGTTCGGACAGTTGAAGCAGGAGCTGGATATTCACGCGCGCATAGAAGAGACAATTTTCTACCCGGCCATCAAAGAGGCCAAGGAGACGCACGAGATTACGCTGGAAGCCATAGAAGAGCATAACGTGATCAAGCGGCTTCTCAGCGAGCTTGATTCCATGCCGGTTGACGACGAGCGCTGGACGGCCAAGCTGACCGTGCTCAAGGAGAACGTCGAGCATCACGTAGAAGAGGAAGAGGAAGAGATGTTCAAGGACGCCCGGAAGGTCTTAAGCACGGAGCAGGTCGAAGAGCTTGGCACGCGTATGGAAACGGCCAAGCAGGATCAGAAGGGCGCCGCATCCGGCACTTAACGAACGGGCTTTAACTCACGGCATAAGGGCGTCGCTTGGACGGCTCGTCACGCTTAAGTTTGACGAGCAGACATGCGACGCCTTATTCTTTTCTTTGAAAAGAGTGGTGACGGATTATCAGAAAACTACTGTCACGCGCCCGGGCGCAAGCGACCAATGCGTCGCGCGTTCAAATTCACACCGGAGGGCTCAGGCTCGTGGTGGTTATTTGAGAAGGGTGACGGACGGGCTCTTATTCAAGCTGTAATCCGGGCCGCATCTTTTCAGGCTTTAGAAGGAAGAGTTTCTGTTTTATGCGCGAATGCCCCCGTTGCGAACGATGTTACACGGACGAGGTGCTGGTCTGCCCTGAAGAAGGCTCTAACACCAAGCACACGCTGCCGGGCGGCACCACTCTGGCCGGTCGATACCTGCTGGAGAAACGTCTAGGCAGGGGGGCCATGGGGCAGGTATATCTGGCGCGCGACCAGAACTTCGGCACGCGAAAGGTGGCAGTCAAGACGGTTCGCCCGGACATTCTCTCGGACGAAGAGATGCAGGAGGGCGAGGCCATAGCGCGGTTTGAGCGGGAGGCGCGCACGGCCGCATCCATCCAACATCCGAACGTAGTCGGCGTCTCGGACTTCGGCAAGAGCCCCGAGGGCGTCTTCTTCCTTGTGATGGAGTACGTGCAGGGCGAGACGCTTCATCACCTGTTGAGGCGCGAGGGGACCTTGAGCCCGCAACGGGCTCTCGCTCTGCTGCGGCAGATATCAGCCGGAGTAGAGGCCGCGCACGACGAGGGGATACTGCACCGCGACCTGAAGCCCGCCAACATCTTCATCATGCAGAACCGCAAGAAGAGCGGTTCGGGCGACGGCTTCGTTAAGGTTGGCGATTTCGGCCTGGCAAAGATTGTCAATCAGGCCGTGTCCGAGATCGATTCCGCGAGCGGCCCGGCGTCGCGCGGCATCATAGGCACGCCCGAATTCATGGCCCCCGAACAGATGCAGCCCAACGCTCAACTGGATGCGCGTGCGGATGTCTATGCGCTCGGCACAATCGCGTATCAGATGCTGGTGGGCCGTCCTCCCTTCTCCGGCGAGCTGACGCAGCTCATCATGCAGAAGCTGATGAACACGCCGCAGCCGCCAAGCTCCGTGCGCTCGGACATCTCGCCCGCAGTCGAGCGCGCGGTGATGCACGCGCTTGAGAAAGACCCTATAGCAAGGCCCGCGAGCGTCGTCGACTGGATGGACGAGTTCGAGAAGGCCGCAGGCGAAAGCTCGGAGAGGAATGAGGCGGAGAACTCCAGTGTCGTGATAGTCGCGCCACAGGGCGCGGAGGTCTACGTTGACGACGAACGCTACGGAAGTATAGGACGCTCCGGCCGCTTGATTCTCTCTTCGATCCCGCCGGGCCGCCACATCCTTCGCGTGGCGCGCTCTGGCGAGCATGACGACGAGCGCGTCATACAGATTAATCCCGACCCCAGCGAGCAGATAATTCAGGTGCAGTTGAAGCCTACGGCCACCCCGTCGCAACAGGGGAGCCAGCCTGGAAGCTCAGGCATCACCGGCCCCAGCAGCATACTGCCCGGCATAGTCATGTGCGCGCAGTGCAGCTCGCGTTTCGCTGCGGGCGTTAAATTCTGCGGCCGCTGCGGAGGAACGGTCTTTCTTCCCGTCAACGATCAGCCGGGCACTGCTTCGGTCAATCAACCGCAGCCGCCCAGCCAGCCCGGACGGTCTGTAATGGGACACGCTGGCGAAATCACCTGCCAGCGCTGCGGATTCAGGTTTCCGCCGACGACTAAATTCTGTGGCCGCTGCGGCGCGACTGTCCCAACGGGCTCGACCATGCCGGGCGGCGTGAGTCCGGGCAACGCTCCCATGCCGCCCCCGCAGCCTCTAATGGGCCAGAGGCCCCACGTTCCCCAGCAGGCACCTCTCGCGCAGCCGCCTGCGCGCCCTCAGGGCAATTTCTGCGTCCCGTGCGGTACGAGCTATCCTCCCGGCACAAGATTCTGCGGCCGGTGCGGCAACACTATTGGAGCTTGAGATAGCAGCCACTTGCCGTATAATGCTCTTTGAGGAGTGAAGTAAAAGAGTATCCGTAAATTGCTTTCGAGCATCTGGCTTAAACTTAAACCATTGCTTTTTTTCCCTGATGAGACGAGATTGAACGAGGCCCCCAATGAAGAAATGCCCTACCTGCAATAAGACCTATTCTGATGATTCCATGAGCTTCTGCCTTGAGGACGGCGCGCCGCTTCTCACGGTCGGAGGCGCCGCGCCCCCCCCCGCCGGAAGCGGAAGCTTCGACCCTAACCTGACTATTCCATTCACGCCGCCGCGCGATACCGCGGGCCAGGGCTCAGGCGGAGCTTCAGGCAGCCAGTGGGGATCGCAATCCGGTGGGCCGGCAAGCGGCCCCGGCGGGCCAGCCAGTGGACAGTTCGGTCAGCCCGGCGGATTCGGACAACCCGGCGGCCAGTATGGACAGCAAGGCGGCCAACAGGGCAGCCAGTACGGCGGTCCTGCAAGCGGCCAGTTCCCGCCGCCGTCTCAGCAGCCGGGCCAGTTCACGCCTACGCCCGGCTGGGGCGGGGCGCAACCGCCGCCGCCTTTCCCGGGGGCTCCAAAGAAAAAGAGCGCGCTGCCCTGGGTACTGGGAGCAATCGGTCTGCTGGTTGTGCTGGGGATAGGAGCTGCCGTCGTGGTAGGCGTGCTGGCCAGCATGGGGTCGAACACCAACAAGAACAATTCCAACAACTCTAACCAGACCGCCAACAGAACGAATCGCAACGGCTCCGCGAACAACGCCAACAACACGAACGCCTCTAACTCCAACAACGCTAATTCAACCACGACGACCGGCAAGCCCTCTGTCAGCGACGACTTCTCATCCGAGGCATGGTGGACCGGCACAGCCGAGGTGGGCTCCGCCGAGTACGCGAACGGCGAGTATCACCTTCGCGCAACCGCCACCGGCTACATGGTAATCTATAGCCCGGATGCTTTTCGCACCGAGAACGCCACGACGCGCGTGACCACGCGCAGCGTCAGCAGCTCGCCCGAAGGCGGCTACGGCCTTGCCGTCTTCGGGGAGATGAGCAAGAAAAAGGAGCTTGAGGATTACTGCTTCCTGATACGAACTTCAGGGACGCCCTCCTACAAGATAGTCATGCATCGCGGCGGCAAGGAGACGGTAATCGTCGATTGGACTAGCGCCTCGCAGATTCGCTCAGGCACCTCTCCCAATCAGATAGAGGTTCGCACCAGCAGCACGCAGATGGCCCTTTACATCAACGGCCAGTACGTAGCGACCACCGAAGCAGACACAGGCTACGCACTGGGCCTCGCCGGATTCTACACGAGCGGGTCCGAGGAAGTGGCCTTCGACGACCTGCAAATATTCAAGTAGGCCTGGAAACGGGAGAGCCTTAAAACCGCTCTCCCTTCGATGCTTTCCTGTTGCGCTTTTCTTGTGGGCTTTTGTAAGCCGAGTAGATGCGAGTCACCTTAAGAGTCTTATCAGGCCCGCACATAGGGCGCACCTTTACCTTTGACCAGCACGACACTTTTCTTATAGGGCGTGCCGAGACGGCTCACCTGTGCCTGCCCGAAGACCGCTTCTTCTCTCGCCATCACTGCCTGCTTGAGATTGCGCCGCCGCGCGTCTTCCTGCGTGATTTGGGCTCAACAAACGGCACCTTCGTCAACGGCCAGCGAGTGCACGAGGCACATCTCTCGAGCGGCGACAAGATTCAGGGCGGGCAGACCGTGCTCGCGATAGAAGTCACAGTTGACCAGCCGCAGCAGGCTGCTTACAGCCAGGGCTACGCTCGCCAGGACATACCGCCGACGCAGCCCGCAATTGTCATGGTCGAATGCCTCAACTGCGGGCGCAGGGATCAGGCCGAAGCATCTTCTCCGACGGAGCATCTCACCTTCCTGTGCGAAGACTGCCGGAACGAGCTGAGGCGAAGACCGCAGCCCATCCCCGGCTACGAGATGATAAAAATCCTCGGGCGCGGCGGGATGGGAAGCGTCATGCTCGCGCGCGAAGAGAAGACCGGGCGTGCCGTTGCCATTAAGACGCTGCTGCCGGAAGTCGCCGTCAGCGACCAGGCCATCAAGCGCTTCATGCGCGAGATTGACGTGGCCTCCGCACTACAGCACCCGCACATAGTCAGCTTCATAGACAGGGGCACTCATAACGGCACAATCTATCTTGTGACAGAGTTCGTGGCAGGGATGGACGCAGCCAAGCTCGCGGACGCGCGTGGGGGCCGTCTGCCATATCAGGAAGTGATACAGATAGTCACGCAGGGGCTCGAAGCGCTCGCGTTTGCACACAACAAGGGCTACATTCACCGGGACATCAAAGACCAGAACATACTGGTTCAGGGTCAGTGGCCCGATTACAGCGCCAAGCTGACGGACTTTGGCCTCGCCAAGAGTTTTACGCAGACGGGCATGAGCGGCGTGACTATGGCGGGCGACGTGGCGGGGACCTTCGCCTACATGCCGCCGGAGCAGATACGCGACTTTGCCAACGTGCGGCCCGGCTCAGACATTTACGCTATGGGCATGACGGCCTACAGTCTCTTGACGGGCGCAATCGGGCTCGACATCAGCCCGCAAGCCAACGTGGCCGAAACCGTCAAAGCCATCTTCGATAAACCCATTGTTCCCATACAAAGACGCGCTCCGGAAGTGCCCGTTCAGATTACACAGGCCGTCGAACGCGCGCTCGCCAAAGACCCTGCCCACAGATGGCACACAGCCGAAGAGATGCGTCAGGCGCTTCTGCAAGCTGTCTAGGCCCTTCTAGCGATTCCCTGCCATGCTCATCTGTGAACGGCTTCGGCAATCAAATCAGCCCCTGTAGGCATAAGCCCTTTGCCAGCTTGACATCCCCGGTCGCGCCCGTATAATTCTCATTTCCCGCCGCGGGCCGTTAGCTCAGTTGGTAGAGCAGCTGACTCTTAATCAGCGGGTCGCTGGTTCGAGCCCAGCACGGCCCATCGTTTAAATCAATAACTTAGGGCGACGATC
>DASVVZ010000266.1:0-6568 GCA_036389875.1 Pyrinomonadaceae bacterium | reverse complement strand
CACAGACGGGGTGGAGAACGTTTTGCCGCTCATAGCTACTATCATAGGAGACATCAATTACAACACCTACGCCGTGGGTCTGGGCAATGCGCAGCAGGTGAGCACCGAGGCTTTGACCACTCTGACTACTTCCGTCGGCGGCTATACTTTGTTGACGGGCGACCTGTCTAACGTCGAGACGGAGAACTTTTTTCTACTGACCAAATACTTCCTCCAGATTCTCAGCGACCTGAAGCAGGCCGGGACGGCCGTAGACCCTGCCGGATTCATTCTCCCGAATCAGACAGTTCGCATCCCCTTCAAATTAAGCGAAGCCGATTTCAACAGCGAGGTCGTCTTGCTGACCGAGTTGCCTGTCGTCAGTTTAGAGATTGAAACTCCCGGCGGCGAAATTATTCCGCATAACAGTCCCGGCGTCTCCTTCGGAAGCGGCCCCAATTTGAGGTTCTGCCGGATGTCCCTGCCCGTGCCGCTGTCACAAGGTTCCGCACACATAGGCACGTGGCACGCCGTCCTTAAGCTTACCCCGGACTTCCACGAAAAATATCGCAACGCCTTTGAGCGCGACCCGCGACGGCAGCGGCAACTGGCGTCTCTAGGCACACGCTACAGCCTGAGCGTTTACACCACCTCCAACCTGCGCCTGAAAGCGCAGGTAAATCAGCGCGGCTTCCTGCCCGGAGACTCTATTAATCTACGCGCAGTCCTCACCGAATATGGCATTCCTGTAGAGGCTCGTGCCGCCGTCAAGGCTGAGGTTCAACGACCCGACGGCACACTAGCCACCGTCTCTTTGAAAGAGACCGAAGCCGGTATTTTTGAAGCCGATGTTAAAGCGACAATCAACGGCGTCTACCGCATACGCCTGCTGGTTACGGGTAAAACTCTCTACGGCCAACCCTTCACGCGTGAGAGACTTATGACCGGCGCCGTCTGGCAGGGCAGCGACCGCCCCTTGCCGTCCATAGAGAGCGAGGACGCGCGCCGCTGCTACACCGTCTGTCGCAGGCTCTGGCTCTTCCTGCTGCTCTGGTTTCTACTCATGCTCGTTTTACTGCTGGTGTTCTGGCTCATTATGCGATAGAGGCCGCAACGAAGCTTCACCAGTTAGAACAGAGGCGGCGAGTTGAGATAGGGATATTGAACTCTCTCAACTCGCAACCTCTGCGTTAGTAATCCCATTCCACATGGATTGTGGGGCAGAGTGCCCGACTTGACTAAAGAGGTCAGGCAAAGTACCATTGCTTTTCGAACGAACGTTCGAACTAGCAATAAAAACCCAGCTGAGAGAAAAGCACGCTCGGCCTATTAATGTTGGAGTCAGGGGATTTGATGGTCAATTTTGAAACGTCGCCGGACAGGTACAAGCACTGGAGGCTGGAGATAAACGGTTCGACTGCAACACTTTCGATGGATGTGCAGGAGGACGAGACCCTTGCGGAGGGCTACAAGCTCAAGCTCAATTCTTACGATTTGGGCGTAGACATAGAGCTGGCCGACGCCGCGCAGCGTCTCAGGTTCGAGCACCCGGAAGTCCGCGTGGTAGTTATAAAGAGCCTCAAGCCGCGCATCTTCTGCGCGGGCGCGAACATTTACATGCTCGGCACAAGCTCGCACGCCTTCAAGGTCAATTTCTGCAAGTTCACAAACGAGACTCGCTGCGCCCTGGAGGATGCCTCGGCCCATTCGGGACAGCGTTATGTGGCCGCCCTTAACGGCACCGCTTCCGGTGGCGGCTACGAGCTTGCAATCGCTTGCGACGAAATCTTTCTGGTGGACGACGGCAACTCGGCGGTTTCGCTGCCCGAAGTTCCGCTCCTTGGCGTGCTGCCGGGCACGGGCGGGCTGACGCGACTGGTGGACAAGCGAAAAGTCAGGCGTGACCGCGCGGACGTTTTCTCCACGCTGGCCGAAGGATTAAAGGCGAAGCGCGCAAAGGAGTGGGGACTGATTGACGGCTATTTCCCTACCAGCAAATTTGAAGAATCCATCAACAAGCACCTGGAAGAGATTGTCAAAGAAAGCGGCCCGGCGAGCGATGCTTCGGGCATCAAGCTTAATCCGCTGGAGGTGGAGGCGACCGCAGACGGGCGCGAGTACAAGTACGTGAGCCTTCGCTACAACCGCGAGAGGCGCTATGCGGATTTGACCGTGAGTGGCCCCGAGACCGAATTGCCGGCGACGCCGGAAGAGATACAGAAGCTGGGCGACTCGTATTGGCCGCTTCGCGCCTACAGGGAGTTGGACGACGCGCTTCTGCACCTGCGCGTCAACGAGCTGGAGATAGGCCTGGTTTGCCTGCGCACGACGGGCGACATAGATAAAGTGCTCTCCGTAGATAGAACTCTGCTGGCGAACCGCGATCACTGGCTGGTGCGGGAAATCGTGCTACACATGGCGCGGGTGCTTCGCCGTCTTGACCTGACGGCCAAGAGCTTCTTCGCCATCATAGAGCCCGGCAGCTGCTTTGCCGGCAACCTGCTTGAGCTGGCCTTGAGCGCAGACCGCACCTACATGCTGAATAATCCGGAAGAGCGTGTGGAGATCGCCACAAGCGAGCTGAACGCGGGCGCGCTTCCCATGAGCAATGGTCTGACGCGTTTGCAGTCCCGCTTTCTGGCGGAGCCAGAAAAGGCCCTTGAGGCGCTCGCGCACGGCGAAAGATTCGACACCGAAGAGGCCGAAGAGGCGGGCCTTGTGACTTTCGCGCCCGACGACCTTGACTGGGACGACGAGATTCGCGTCGCCATAGAAGAGCGCACGTCGCTTTCGCCCGACGCGCTCACGGGCATGGAAGCATCGCTTCGCTTTGCAGGGCCGGAGACGCTCGACACCAAAATTTACGGACGCCTGACCGCCTGGCAGAACTGGATTTTCCAGCGCCCCAACGCCGTTGGCGCTCAGGGCGCTCTAACCAACTACGGCAAGCCCACGCAGCCGCAGTTCGATTACAAGAGAACGTAAGAACAGTTTTCAGTAATCAGTTTTAAGTTAAAAGCAACCATCTCTTTGCTGAAAACTGAAAACCTGAAAACTGCGAACGGAGTGAGCTAATGGACTTATACGAGAGGATTCCTAATAACGTTAATCTTTCGGAGGACAAGCGGCTTCAGCGAGCGCTGGAGAAGTGGCTGCCGAACTATTTGAGCTGGTGGCAGGAGATGGGGCCTGAAGGTTTTCAGGATAAGGAAGTCTACCTGCGTACGGCCATCTCGGTCGAGCCTTCCGGCTGGGCGCACTTTGATTACGTGAAGATGCCGGATTACCGTTGGGGCATCTTTTTGAAGCCCGCCGAGGCGGACGCGAAAGTCGGCTTCGGGGACAACATGGGCCAGCCGGCTTATCAGGAAGTGCCGGGAGAGTTTCGCAACGCCCTGCGCCGCATCATCGTCACGCAGGGCGACACGGAGCCTGCGAGCGTGGAGCAGCAGCGAGAACTCGGCAAGACCTGCCCGTCGCTTTATGACCTCAGGAATCTCTTTCAGGTGAACGTAGAAGAGGGCCGTCACCTGTGGGCCATGGTCTACCTGCTGCACGGTTACTTCGGGCGCGACGGGCGCGACGAGGCGGACGCCATGCTTGAGCGCAGGAGCGGCAACCCGGACAAGCCGCGGATACTCGAAGCCTTCAACCAGCCGTGCGACGACTGGCTCAACTTCTTCTGCTTCACCATGTTCACAGACCGCGACGGCAAGTACCAGCTGGCCGCGCTCGCAGAATCCGGCTTCGAGCCTCTGGCGCGCACCTGCCAGTTCATGCTGACCGAAGAAGCGCATCACCTCTTCGTCGGAGAGACGGGCGTAGGCCGGGTGGTCAGGCGCACGGCCGAGCTCATGCAGCAGGCCAGGAACAATGAGGTGCGCGAGCTTGGCGGCATCCCGCTCGAGATAATTCAGAAGTACATAAACTTCTGGTTCAGCTATTCCTTGGACCTCTTCGGCGGCGAGATAAGCTCAAACTCGGCGGACTTCTACGCTGCGGGTCTCAAGGGCCGCTATCAGGAGCAGAAGAAGTATGAAGACCACCTGCTGAAGGACGACGTGTTCACCCTGACAGTGATGGAGGACGGGCAACTCGCACAGCGCGAGGTGCCTCTGAGGAACGCGCTCAACGAAGTGCTTCGCGGAGAGTATGTAGACGACTGCGAGCGCGCAATGACGCGCTGGAACAAGTACCTTGAGGAGGCCGGGCTCGAAGAGCGGCTTTACCTGCCCAGCACGCGCTTCCATCGACACGTTGGCGAGTACGCGGGCCATCACTTCGACGTGGGCGGCAAGCTCATCTCGGGAGCCGAGTTTGAGAGCCGCAGCAAAGAGTGGCTTCCTTCTATAGAAGACCGCCAGTACGTGCGCAGCCTGATGCACCCTGTGACGGAGCCCGGCAAGATAGCCGGCTGGATAGCCCCGCCGTCGGCCGGGATCAAGGGCCTGCCCTTCGAGTTCGAGTACGTTCGGTTATAACTCTGCGGGGACTGATTCGGGCAGAGGCACAAGTCCTCTGCCCCTACAATTTTGATGGCAGCAAATCTTTCCACAGACTTTTCTCGCTACGACCAGAAGCTGGAGTTCATACTGCGCACCAGCGCGCGAATCTTTGCCGGGAAGGGTTATCATTCGACCTCTATGCGGGACATCTCGCGCGAGACGGGGGTGTCGCTGGCGGGGCTTTATTACTACTGCAAGTCTAAAGAAGAGCTGCTCTTTCTGATTCAGGACAACTGCTTCGGGCGCGTGCACGAGCGCCTCGAAGAGCGGCTCAAGGAATCCGTCTCGCCGGTGGAGAAGCTGCGCGTCGTCATAGAAAATCATCTCTCCTTCTTCGCCGCCAACATGAGCGAGATGAAGGTGCTCTCGCACGAAGCCGACTCGCTGGCGGGCGAGATGTACAATCACGTCTCCGGCCGCAAGCAGCAGTATACCCGGCTGGTTCGTCAAATCCTTTCTGAGGTCGAGCGCGGGCAATCGGAGGCCGGTCGCCGCAGGATCGACCTGACCGTCGCCACCTACGCTCTCTTCGGAATGATGAACTGGATTTACAACTGGTACGACCCGCGCGGGACTCTCTCCGTCAACGACCTGGTCGACAACATCACGCGGCTCTTTCTCTCGGGCTTTCTGAGCGGCGACAGCGAAGAAGGCGCGCTTGCCCATAGTCTAAAGTCAGCCAAGGCGGAGCATCTCAGCGTCTGGCGCGCGACCTGAGCCTACAATTTCGCGCTTTGTAGTTGAAAGTAATCCTGACTGCCTGCTAGAGTCAGTGCCTACACATATCCACCCGGAGCGGAGCAGATTACAGATGGCTGAAGCAAAAGTTCAAGAGTCACAAACGACCGGTAAGCTTGTGGAGTACGGCACTGAGCAGGGCGTGGCCCTTTTGACGCTTAACGACCCACCGGCCAACACCTACAGTTACGAGATGATGCAGGAGCTTGACCGCGCCATCCTGTCGGCGCGCATGGACGCAGAGGTGCAGGTCATAGTCATCACCGGCCGTGGAGAGAAGTTTTTCTGCGCGGGCGCAAACATACAGATGCTCTCAAGCGTTACGCCCGAATACAAATACTATTTCTGCCTGCACGCCAACGAGACCCTCTCGAGGCTTGAGCAGACGCCAAAGCTCGTGATAGCGGCCATCAACGGCCACTGCGTCGGAGGCGGCCTTGAAGTGGCCATGGCGGCAGACATACGCATAGCGCGCCGCGCGGCGGGCAAGATGGGATTGCCCGAAGTCTCTCTGGGCGTCCTGCCCGGCACGGGCGGCACACAGCGCCTGGTGCGAATCGTAGGAAAGTCCCGCGCCATAGAATTGATGGCGACGGGCGAGCTGTTCGACTTCGAGCGAGGGCAGGAGCTGGGGCTCCTGAACGACATCTACGAAGCGGAAACGGGCGACGCTTTCATGGCTCAAGTCATGGAATACGCTCGCCGCTTCACGCTGCCGCACAAGGCCGCGCGCGCCGTGGGCCGCATCAAGCGCAGCGTACAATCCGGCGCGGAGATTCCCTTCGAGTCCGGCCTCGCGCTTGAGCGAGAGCTGCAACAACAGCTCTTCCAGTCCGAAGACGCGCGCGAAGGGCTGGAAGCCTACGTCAACAAACGCAAACCACAGTTCAAAGGAAAATGAGTTTTCAGTAATCAGTTTTCAGTTAAAAGCAACCGTCTCTTTGCTGAAAACTGATTACTGAAAACTGAAAACTGCTTTTACCCATGTACGACAATATCAGAGTCACAGTCGAGAAGTGCATCGCCAAGATAGAGCTTAACCGTCCTGAGAAGCTGAACGCTTTCATAGGCCACATGCGTAGAGATTTGGCGCAGGCTCTGGAGCGTGCAGCCAGCGACCGCGGGATACGAGTAGTGGTCGTGACGGGCGCGGGGCGCGGGTTCTGCGCGGGGGCAGACGTGGCCTACATGGACGAGTTGATGGAGCGGCAGGACGTGGAGGAATTCGCGCGGCTGCTGGGGGCGGGGCGCAGGGTGGTGACTGCCATACGGCAGATGACGAAGCCCGTCATCGCCTCCGTCAACGGCGTGGCTTACGGCGCGGGCTTCAATCTTGCGCTCGCCTG
>DASVVZ010000265.1:0-8217 GCA_036389875.1 Pyrinomonadaceae bacterium | reverse complement strand
TGCAGGCCACCATAGGCGGCGGCGGGCGCAGCCTCGTGCTCAAGACCATTAACGGCGACATACGCCTGACGCGCGGCGGCGGGCAGGCATTTTAAGCCCGACTGCGATTTTGGAAAGGAATCGAAGAGAGATGAATAAACGAATCGTGTCGGTCATGCTGGCCCTCTTGGCCCTCTTTGCCGGAAATGCCGGGGCGGCGCTTGCGCAGGACAGGGTGCAGGAAGAGTTTCACCAGACCTACCAGCTTTCACCACAGGGGCGCATACAGTTGGAGAATATCAACGGCAGCGTGCGCATCACAGGCTGGGATCGCAACGAGGTCAAGGTGGATGCGGTCAAGTGGGCCTATACGCGCGAGCGACTCGACGAGGCTCAGATAATCGTAGAGCCCGGCACGGATAGCCTTCGCATCTATACACGGTATCCTGAGCGCAACCAGAACTTCCGTAGCGACCCGCAGGGGAAGCTCAATAATCCAGCCACGGTCGAGTACACGCTCTTTGTGCCGAGGGGAGCGCGTATAGACGCCGTAGAGATTATCAACGGCGGCGTGAGCCTCGAAGGATTGGCGGGCGACGTTCGAGCTTCGAGCATCAACGGCAACGTGACGGCGCGCGGCCTGCGAGGCGAGGCCAAGCTCTCCACCATCAACGGCAACCTGGAAGCCGACTTCAATCAACTGGACGCGTCGAAGTCAATCGCCCTGGCATCCGTCAATGGCAACGTCGCCATCACTCTGCCCTCCGACGCCAGCGCGAACCTGAGGGCCAACAATGTTCACGGCGGAATACAGAACGACTTCGGTCTGCCGGTTAGAAAAGGCGAGTACGTGGGCTATGACCTGGCGGGCCAGCTCGGCCAGGGAGCGACCCGCATACGGCTCGCCAACGTCAACGGCCAGATAACTATCCGCCGCGCAAGCGACGGGCGCGCACAGAGCCAGGCCACGAACCTTCTGACCATCAGGGAAGACGGCAGGGACAAGGCGGACAAGGACGAGATGAAGGAGGCCGCGCGCGAGGGCCGGGTTGAGGTCGCACGCGCTCGCGCCGACATTGCGCGGGCCGCTCGTGATGCGCAGAGAGAGGCCGAACGAGCCACGCGTGAGACCCTGGACGCCAACGCCGCTCTGGGCGCTGGTGCGGGCTACGGCGGCTATAGATTGACCGAGCGCGACTCCAGAAGCTTTCCCGTGAGGGGCACGCCGCGCATCACGGTCGAAACCTTCGACGGCGCAGTCAGCGTGCGCGCCTGGGACAAGCAGGAAGTCTCGTACACGGCCGTCAAGCGCGCCACTGATACGGAGAATATGCAGGGCATACGCGTCGCTGCCGACCAGCGCGGAGACGACGTGAGCGTACGCGCCGAGTTCGATGCCGCTACAGCCGGCCGCCTAGGCAACGTGCAGGCCGAAGCTTCTATAGAACTCTTCGTGCCGAGGCAGTCGAACCTGCGCATTACGTCGAAAGACGGCCGCCTGATTATCGAAGGCGTGTCGGGTGAGTTGACTGCCAGGACGGGCGACGGGGCCGTGGACGTGCGAGACTCCGGGGGGAATCTGAACGTAGAGACCTCTGACGGACGCATCCGCATCTCGAATTTCAACGGAACGGCGCAGGCAAAGACGGGCGATGGGGCAATCATGCTGGACGGCCGCTTTGCTCGCCTGAACGCTTCAACCGGCGACGGCAGCATCGCGCTTGCGCTCGCCCCTGACTCAAACGCAACCATAGAGACGGACGCCGAATCGGTCGGCAACGACGGCGTGGCCACCAGCGAAGACAATGACGAGACGCGGCGCGTGCGTCGCTGGCGCGTAGGCTCTGGCGGAAGCCTGCTGACGCTCAAAACCGGCGAAGGCCGCATAGTACTGCGCCGCTCAGGCGATACTCAATAAAGACGGGTTATTGAGTAAATGCAGAAGTCAGAATGCAGCAGTGATGAACGAGAAGCTGATTCAAGCTTGAATAGTCTTTCTTTACTTCCGCATTCTGCACTCTGACTCCTGCCCTTTCGCCCGCGCTTTTTTTTGGGAACAAACGCGGGATGAGCCACGTCTAATAACCCTTAAGGCGGGCCTGCCCTGTGACTTCCCCCTTCGCTTGAGCAGGATTGCTACGATTCACCTATCACGCGGGCGCATTCATAGAAAAATAGTACAAGAGAAATCTCCTTCCTATAGGATTCAAAGGCTTGCGCTCCACCAGATCGCTCCGGGCGAAGATTATGAAAAGAGCTCTATTACTACTTGCATTCATACTGGCGGGCGTGCCACAGGCCGCCCACGCTCAGACCTCGCCCGAGATGGTGAAGGTCTCAGGCGCGAAAGACGACAAGGCGGGCGCGAAACCCGCTCGCCCGCTGCCGCCTGAAAAGTCACAGCCCGTTCGCCTCATTCGCTTTGATAAAGCACCTGTGATTGACGGCAAGCTGGATGAAGAGGTCTGGAAGCAGGCCGCGGTGCTGGGCGATTTCTACCAGACAAGCCCGGGCGACAACATACAGCCTTCAAAACCCACGAAGATGATGATCGGCTACGACTCAAAGTTCCTCTATATAGCCTTTCATTGTTATGACGAGCCGGACAAGATTCGCGCGACCGTGGCCAAGCGCGACAACATCTTCAACGAAGACAACGTTCGCATCTTTCTGGACACCTTCAACGACCAGCGCCGCGCTTACGTCCTGGGCTTCAATCCCTACGGAGTGCAGCAGGACGGGATTCTGACGGAGGGCCTGGGGACGGATTTCAACGTTGACGTGGTGATGGAGTCCAAGGGCATCATCACCACTGACGGCTGGACTGTGGAGGCCGCCATTCCCTTCAAGTCGCTCAGGTACGAGGCCGGCAAGGACAAGCTCTGGGGCTTTCACGCCTGGCGCAACATAGACCGCTTCAACGACGAGATAGATTCGTGGATGCCCAACTCGCGCGACAACTCAAGCTTTCTGAATCAGGCCGGTCACCTGACGGGCCTGGAGAACATCTCCACGGAGCGGCAGCTTGAGATAATCCCGAGCCTGACTTTGTCTGAAACCTCCAGGCGCGTGCGCACCGTCCCGAAGGCCGACGCCGAGGCCAACTCTCTTCTTTACGACCCGGGCCGGAACGTCAACGAGCCCGTGAAGCTTGACCCCGGCCTGACGGCAAAGTTTGGGCTCACGCCCACGGTCACGCTAGACCTTGCCATCAACCCGGACTTCGCGCAGGTCGAGGCGGATCAAACCGTGGTCACGGCCAACCAGCGCTTTCCCATCTTCTTTCCAGAAAAGCGCCCCTTCTTTCTGGAAGGCATAGACATCTTTCAGACTATGATTAGCGCCGTCAACACGCGCACCATCGTAGACCCTGACGTTGCGGTCAAGCTCACAGGCAAGCGCGGGCGCAACACATTCGGCCTGATGCTGGCGTCCGACAACGCGCCCGGCAACTTCACAGAGGAAGAACGCGGCGACCCTGAGCTTCTGCCCGACATAGAGAGATTTCTGGACAAGAACGCCTACATAGGCGTGCTGCGCCTGAAGCGCGACGTGGGGCGCGAGAGCAGCATTAGCCTTCTCGCCACCACTTATAACTTCATAGAGAAGCATAATAACGTGCTCGGCTTAGACGGCCGCTTTCGTCTTAACCGGCAGATGGTCACGAGCTTTCAACTGCTGGGCACGACTTCGCGCCGCTACTTTTACGACCCCGATGTAGACGATAGCCGCTATCGCACAGGCAACGGACTGGGCTACCGTTTCCGTTTCGAGAAGAACGGAAGGCATTTCAGCTGGAACTACGACGCGCAGGGCTTCACCAGTGATTACCGTTCCGACGTGGGCTTCTCCAGGCGCTTGAATACCAACCGGCAGGGGCTCTTTACGCAGTACTCTTCGGAGCCAAACCCGAAGGCGGCGATCGTCTCATACAGGATTTATAATCTGATTGAAGCCAACTTTGACTGGCAGGGACGCAGCCAGTTCGTGCTCAACGAGTCGGAGGTAATGTTCAACTTTCAACGCCGCAGCTACTTCGGCGCAGGCGTGGACATCGGCTACGAGCGGCTGATTGAAGAGGAGTTCGGCCCGCGCCGCAACGCGGATCAGGCCGGAGCCTTCTACGGCGAGGACTCGGAGCGCTCTGCGGGGCAGAGAAGCATATACTTCTTCGGCGGCTCTTCGCCGAGCAAGAAGTATTCGGCCTCCTTTCTCTTCGTCTACAACTGGAACCAGTTCGACTACGACTTCGGCGCGGGCTCAAAGTACCCGCGCGTGAGTCCACCTGCGCTCGTAGACCCGGACGCGCCGCTCGACCCAGGGCCGGGAAGCGGCATCCGCATCGAATCCAGCTTCGAGTACAGGCCGACGAACGTGCTCAACTTCAGCCTCCAATATAACAAGAGCCGACTGGTGCGTAACGACACTGACCTGGTTGCGTTTGACTCGAACATCTTCGCCTTACGCTCCACTTACCAGTTCTCGCGTTTTACGTTCCTGCGGGCGCGCGTGGATTACGACACGCTGGCCTCCAACATACGCGGCCAGTTCCTGCTGGGCTGGACTCCGAACCCCGGCACGGCGTTTTACTTAGGCTACAACGACGACATGAACCGCAACGGCTATAACCCCTTCACGGGCCAGCTGGAGCCGGGGTTCCGTCGCAACGGCCGCGTCTTCTTCGTCAAGATGGCCTACCTCTTCAGGCGAAGCTTCTAGAAAAGCTAAAAGTAAAAGGCAGAAGTGAAGAAGAGCATGCCACTCTTTCTTTCACTTCTGCCTTTTTACTTCGTCCTTACTTAGTCTCGCCGTCTATGAATTCTTCGTTTCCGGTGCCGCTCATGACTTTGTCTAAGAGCCAGCCGAGCCGCTCGAAATCGAGTGGTTTTTTGAGGTAGCCGCTACAGCCCACATCGCGTGCGGCCTGTTTGATACCGTCCGCGGGATAAGCAGTGACGGCCACTACCGGAACGTGCCGGAGTTCCGGCATCTGGCGAAGGCGACGCGTAGCTCCGAAGCCGTCTCGCTGCGGCATGTCCAGGTCCATCAGTATCACGTCCGGGATGGCGTGCTTGGCGATCTGCATGGCCTCTTCGCCGCTCGCAGCCGTCATCGTGTAATAGCCTGTGCCTTGCAGCGAGAGGCTGACCAGCAGGCGCGTGTCTATGGAAGATTCTATGATGAGAACTGTGGCGCGCTGGTGTTGGGGACTTTCCATCTTTATTCTCTTCTTCGGGCCGGGGCTTTTCCTTAATTGCCTGAGCATTGTAGCCTGAACTCGCCGGAATTTATAGATTCACTTTGAAATTCAACGGCCTGACACTCTTTTTCTATTTACTCGCGGGATTCATCTGTTTACTATTCACGAGAAAATTACATTTCCATTGAGGCCGAAAGTCGTATGAAAACATCCCTGTCCGAAGAGTCGAAAAAAGAGACAATCGCGCGCCTTCAGAAAGCGAACCTGGAGTTCGCACGCAGATTTCCCGGCGAGAGCGGAAGTCGCCAGCCCGTCCATACCGTCTATGGCGGCGCGCACCTTTTCAAGGCGGACACTGCACGCCGCCTGGGCAAGCTGGCCCTGCGCTCCTTGGAGGAGTACGCGCCCGACCCTATAACGTTCGCGCGCGTCCTGAGCCTTCCCGGCTCGGAGACCCTGACCGGCGAATCCCTGGACGCTGATTTTCGAGCAAGACTTGAAAAAGACCCGGCATTAGTCCAGAGAAACGAGCAGCCCGCGTGGCTTGCGCACACCATACATGAACGCGTGCTGGAAAAGCTGACGCGCGAGCCTGTGGAAGATTTTCGCATAGACTTCGAGGACGGCTACGGCAACCGCGCGGACGAGGAAGAGGATGGCCACGCCGAGTCGGCGGCGAAGGAAGTTGCCCGCGGCATGACGGAGGGCACGCTCCCGCCCTTCATAGGCATACGCATCAAGCCGTTCACGGAAGAGCTGCGCGAGAGAAGCATGCGCACGCTGGACATCTTCGTCTCTACGCTAGTGGAACAGACGGGCGGGCGGCTTCCAGAGAATTTTGTCGTCACGCATCCGAAGGTGACGATGCCCGAACAGGTCTCCGCGCTCGCGGACATCTTCGACCTGATGGAAAAGGCTCTGGGCCTGGGGACGGGCGAGCTCAAGATGGAGCTGATGATTGAGACCACTCAGGCCATCATCAACGAGCGGGGGCAATCCAACCTGCCGCCACTGGTTGAGGCCGCGCGCGGGCGCTGCACGGCCGCGCACTTCGGAACTTACGATTACACTGCGAGCTGCCAGATAACCGCGGCGCACCAGCACATGATGCATCCCGCGTGCGACTTCGCTCGCCACATGATGCAGGTCGCGCTGGGCGGCACCGGGCTGTGGCTCTCGGACGGCGCGACCAACGTCATGCCCGTGGGGCCGCACCGCGCCCCCGCAGGCTCGGCCTTGACCGAGGAGCAGAGGGAGCAGAACCGGCAGGTAGTTCATCAAGCATGGGCGCTGCATTGCCATCACGTCTATCACTCTCTCTCGAACGCCTTCTATCAGGGCTGGGACCTGCATCCGGCGCAACTGCCCACGCGCTACGGGACCGTCTACGCCTTCTTTCTCACGAGCCTGGCGCAGGCTTCCGAGCGGCTGCGTAACTTCGTGGAGAAGGCCGCGCAGGCCACTCTCGTTGGTGATGTCTTCGACGACGCCGCCACCGGGCAGGGGCTTCTCAACTACTTCCTGCGCGCCATCAACTGCGGCGCTCTCACGGAAGAAGAGGCGCAAAGGTTGACGACGCTCACGCACGAAGAGCTGCTTTCAGGCTCTTTCGTCAGGATTCTAAACAACAGGCGAATCGCGTAAGCATTTAAAAGCCGTGCATAGAGGCCCCGGTGAAGCATCTATGCACGGCTTTCTCTTTTCAGCCTTCTCTCACGCTCGTCTGATTAGCTTCGCCGCGCCCCACCCGAGCAGAATCATTACCGACATGATAATCCAGTTGTAGAGGCTTCCGTAGGTGCTCGCATAGTGATTGCTGATCATCAGAAAGACGGTCGGCACCACTATGAAGGTGTTGTGCTTTGAGCGCAGCTTTGCTTGGGCGGCCAGCGCTGCGTCCGGCTCGCGCCCTTCTTTGGTGGTGGCAATCATGCGCGATTGAGAGGGAAGTATGCGGACCCATACGTTGGCCGCCATGATGGTGCCGAACATAGCGCCCATGTGCAGGTAGGCCCAGCGGCCGCTCAGCACGTGCGTGAGCCCGTAGGCCGCCCCCACCACCAGAAGATAGCCCACTGCCGCGAAGAGCATCTCGTTACGGCCTAAGGGCGACAGCACCAGAAGGTCGTAGATGAACCAGCCGGCTACGAGCGTGCCTATGCCTACGGCTATCGCGATAGGGCCTGAGATGTCCAGCACGTCCTTATCTACGATGCCTGTCCCGCCGCCTATATAAGCCATCAGCGTGAGCAGCAGAAAGCCGCTCAGCCAGGTGGTGGCCGCTTCCCAACGGAACCAGTGAAGCGTGCGCGTGCCCGGCCTCTTCTCCTTCTCCACCACGTAGAAGCCGCCGCTATGAACCATCCAGACCTGCGCCTTGCCGGGGCCGCCCGCCGCCTCTTCCTTGTGCAGCTGAGCGTCCAGCCACGTAAAGTAGTAGGTCGTGCCTACCCACATGATGGCGGCGAAGATGTGCGTCCAGCGCGCAAACAGTTGCAGCCATTCCAGGATTGTCGGCCACCATTCGGAAAACAAACTGCCGGTCTTTAAGATTATCCCCATCCTCTTTTTTAGCTCCCGCGATAGGTGGAATAGCCGTAAGGGCTGAGAAGAAGCGGTACGTGATAGTGCTCGTCCGTGTCCAGTATGGAAAAGACCACCAGCACGAAAGGATAGAAGCCCTCCACGTTGTGCGCGCGAAAGTAGGTCTCGGTGTCGAACGTGAGACGGTAGGTTCCTATGGCCAGCGGCTTGTCGGCGGGCAGCAGGTCGCGCAAGCGGCCGTCCATGTCCGTAGTGCCTTTCCCCAGAAGCCGCCAGCCGCCGTCGTCCGTCTCAAGCTCAAGCGCGACGGGGACGCCCCTGGCCGGAGCGCCCCTGGAAACGTCAAGAACGTGTGTGGTGATTGCGCTCATTGTTCCAATAGTTTCTTCAAGCGTAAGTTTGTGATGCGTCGCTGCTCCTCGGCCGCGATTCGCAGCTCCTGGTCAACGCCGTTCTTCAATCGCACCTTCAAAAGATTGAGCATCTCTTCAGTG
>DASVVZ010000264.1:0-7701 GCA_036389875.1 Pyrinomonadaceae bacterium | reverse complement strand
CAAAACCGAACGCGGCAAGAAGAGTAATTAAAAAGATTGAAAGATGCATTTTGTTAACTGCCCGGCAGGCGGAAAGTAATGGCGACTAACGCCCGAATTAATCCAAGCCCCGGCGAGGGCGGCATCCAATCTACATCAGGGGAATCAGGATGAAAAGCTTGCCGCCTGCGGGCTGGGGTTGAATAAGTTGTTATGCGGCGCTTACGCAGAAACGTCCCGCTTTGCGTATTCCCTAAGGTCTTTCCGATTTTCAAGGATTACTCTCAGCATGCGCGAGGATTTCTTTCGCTCAAATTCACTTGAGCTTTCCGATAGCGTCTGCAACTCTTCCACGAAATTCACGTCAGCAAGCTTTATCATCAATTTGGCTAAATCCCAAAATTCACGCCGATAATTTTGGCTGGAACAGGATAGAAGCGCCAACCGTGAGAGCCTAAGCCGATGCTTCTCATCCAGCTTCGCTGATTTTAAGTGGCGGAAATACCATTCCTTCTCATAACCACACCTAAATGCCGGAATATCAATTTCCAGGAAATCGAGCACCTCATCGATCGCATGTGGCTCGCCGGATGAGAAGGATTGTCTCAAAGGCCGCAACCTGGTTTCAAACAAGAATTGGAATGCTGCCCAGAATCTATTACGGCTGGATGTTACGGCTATCGGCTCATTTCCTGTTAAGCCGACACGACGCCACGCCGCCCATTCTTTCTGAAATTCTTTATGAGCGAGATAAAGTTGTTCCATTAACTCTCGATAACGATTTCTACCCATATCAACCAGACGCCTGACGGGCCCGGATTAACCGGGCTGGAAACATCTGCGAATAGCATCAAACTTGCCGATGAAAGGCAAGCCCCGTTCGCGCTCCGGTTGAATGAGTTGTCAGGCATCTTCCCGGGCAACATCATTTAGGACTAACCGCCCCGCTTGCGGGCCAGTTCGTATCACCTATCCTCTTGAGATTCATCTCAAAAAAGCGTACCGGCTCCTTGCCGGGAATGATCCGGTCTCCGACCTCCAGCCAGGCACCATCCTTGATGACCGCCGTGTAACGAATCGTCATTGAGCCTGCCGGTATCTCCCAAACATAACCGTCAGCAGTTGGAGTGAGCACGAAATCACCGACCTGACCCTGTGCATAGGAGTGTAATGTATAAACACGAGTGGCCGGGTTATAAGAAATAGTGCCGAATGCGTTGAAGGTGACTTTACCGTCAGGGTCATACCCTCGGCCCTCTATGACCTTGACCGACCCGTCTAAAAAGGGGCCTATCCGCTCCGTCTGCGTAATACTATGCTTCTCCCCTGATGGAAGGATTGTCCAGGCCGGGCCTCTCCATACCCCGTCCATGACTGCGAGCCGTTGCATGGCCTCGCGCTCGGCCGCAATAAGTTTTGCAGGGTCCTGGCGGCCCTGTCCCTGTGCGGTAATCGCCACCCCGGTCATCAGCATTAGAAACATCAGCACTGCGATTCGACGTTTGAACATTCCCAAGCCTCCTTAGATTGTGCTGGTCACATAATGCCAGTGCCTCGCTCACAGTGGCAAACCTTATTGACTCGGCCTTTTCCTATAGCGGCCCAACGCCCGAATTAACCGGCGAGCCGCGAATCTACACAACTCACAGCGCAGGAAGCACGATGAAAAGAATGCTTGTGGCCGCGTCTCTATTGAAGGAGTTGTCTTTAAGGGCGGTGGTATGAGCAGTAGTGCTGTAAATCAACGTTCAGGTGAAAAGAGAGAGCGGGACTGTCTTTAGTTAAAGACAGTCCCGCTCTCTCTTCCGGGTTGCAGGGTCTACTCCGCCGGGGCGCGTTTGCGTGTCAGGCCGCTGCGGCGCTCGCTCTTTCGCTTGTAGCCCATAGCTTCGTAGAGAGCCGAGTCCGGCCCCTCTGTAGGGTCTGCGCGGACTCCGTTGATAACCAGCTCCGCTCTCTCGTTAAAGTCTTCGTCGGCATTGTCTCGCTCGGCCTTAGCCTGTTTGGTCTGGTCTTCAAGCACCTCTATGCGGGCGCGTGCGTCCAGAGCGATTTGTGCCAGCGCACGGAATTGCGGCAGGGCCATCCCGCCGAAGCTTTTATCGGGCGCGAGAGTTTCCCAGGCGTTGAGCATTCTGCGAATCTTCTCTTCTGTTTCTTTTGGACTCATTGGTGTGAGTTCCTTTCTGTGCGCTACAGGTTGCGCGCACTTCTGGCAGGGTTTCGTCTGTGTTGTGCTTGTGAGGCACGTAAGAGGTTTCGTCATTGCGCGAGCGTTTATGAAAGGGTACGCCCGCGCGCCTACATCCCGTGGGTTCGACAGGGAAACGCGGCCTTCCGGGGAAGCTGCGAGAAATCTGGCCCCGGCGTGACCGATTTTCGCACCGGGAATCGCAATTCTCAAGCCTTGATTTGCGAATTTGAACCTTAAACTTTCAAATCTTAAGCTCAGACGTGCAAATTAAGGCTTCAGATGCGCGATTCCGAGACTCGGATTTGCGTATCTAAGCTTCAGATGTGCAAATCAGAAGCTTAGATTTGCACATCTGAAACCTTGATTTGCGATTCTGAAGGCCAAACTTACGCATCCGAAGACCAAAATCGCTCTCCCGAAGACTGAAAACACAGCTTTTTCTTAGGAAATCGCAGCTTTTTGTTAGAAACAGCCGGTTTTCGGCCCGTAACCGCCGCTTCGATTATCAATAACTGGTCAGCAAGCCAGTCCGGCCAATCTGTCCGCGCTTCCATGCGGGCCGTAGTTGCCTTATCCTGTGGCTCCGGCGGTTTCCTCAGTCTCAGGTGAAAGGCGTCTTCATGTCTCGCATGACAATTTCGGAGTTTGTCTCAAAGTGGCGGCCCGTACAGCTTACAGAGCGCTCCGCTTCGCAGCAGCATTTTCTGGATTTATGTGAAGTCTTTGAGCATCCGAAGCCTGCCGAGGCAGACCCTTCGGGCCAATCTTTTACCTTCGAGCGCGGCGCGGACAAGCACGGCGGGGGAAAGGGCTGGGCGGATGTCTGGAAGCGCGGCTTCTTCGGGTGGGAATACAAGGGCAGGCATAAAAACCTGACCGCTGCCTATGACCAGTTGTTGAAGTACCGTGAGGCGCTTGAGAATCCTCCGCTGCTGGTGGTCTGCGACATGGACAGGATTGTCATTCACACTAACTTCACGGCCACGGCTCCGCAGGTTCACGACATACCGCTTTCGGAGCTGGACACGCCGCGAAACATAGAGATAATGCGGCGGCTCTTTCACGAGCCGGAAAAGCTCAGGCCCGGCGTCACCAGCGAGGCAATCACGACCGAGGTTGCGAAGCGGCTCGGAGACATTGCAGGGGCATTGAGAGGCCGGGGGCTTGACCCAACCGCCGTGGCCCGCTTCCTCGACCGCATGGTCTTCTGTCTCTTCGCGGAAGACGTGGGGCTACTGCCCGAGAACCTGTTCAGCAGGATTGCGGAGACCGCAGGACGCGACTCCGCTCTGTTCGCAAAGTTCATAGGCCAGCTTTTCGACGCGATGGCCGGGGGCGGTCACTTCGGGATGGAGGCCATACGCCGCTTCAACGGCAATCTCTTCATGGAAAGCCCCGTGCTTGAATTGACGCCGGAAGAGATGGACAGCATACGCGAGGCTGCGCGGCTCGACTGGAGCGCCGTTGACCCTTCAATCTTCGGCACGCTCTTCGAGCGCGGTCTTGACCCGGCCAAGCGCTCGCAGCTTGGGGCGCAGTACACCAGCCGTCAGGACATAGAGACGCTGGTCGAGCCTGTGGTCATAGAGCCGCTCAGACGTGAATGGCAGGCGGCGCGCGAGACGGTCGAGAACCTGCTGGCGACGGGAAAGAAGAGGCCCACGGGCAAAGAGAAGCCCCTGACGAAAGAGGCCGCGAACCGCGCGCACAGGGAGGCCCGCGCCGAAGTCAGGCAGTTTCTTGAGCGGCTCTCGGAATTGAAGGTGCTTGACCCGGCGTGCGGCTCAGGGAATTTCCTCTACGTGACGCTGCAAAAGCTGAAAGACCTTGAGAAGGAGGTGCTGGTCTACGCGAGCGACAAGGTAGGGGCCTTCCTGCCCTTCGTGGGGCCGTGGCAGTTCTACGGGATAGAGATAAACCCCTACGCCTTCGATTTGGCGCAGACCACCCTCTGGATAGGCTACCTGCAATGGGTCAGGGCCAATGGCTTCGGCATAGAGGAAGACCCCATCCTGCGCCCCATGGACAACTTCCGAAACATGGACGCCGTACTGGATTTGTCAGACCCCGCCAATCCAAAAGAACCCGACTGGCCCACGGCTGACTTCATCGTCGGCAACCCTCCGTTTTTAGGTAATAAGCAGATGCGCTCAGAGCTTGGCGGTGATTATATAGCTGCGCTCTGGCAAGTTTATGGTGAGCGTATTCCGGCAACATCCGACCTGAGCGCGTATTGGTTTGAGAAACTGCGCGCAATGATTGAAGCGGGCAAATGCAAGAGAGGCGGGTTGCTTGCGACTACCGCTATAAAGCAGCCAAGCTCGCGGCGCGTTCTGGAACGAATCAACGAGACGTGCAAAATCTTCTTCGCTATCTCAGACCAGGATTGGATTCTGGACGGCGCATCCGTTCGTATCAGTATGGTGGGCTTTGGCGCGAAAGATATTGATGATAAGTCCGTATTAGACGGTATAGAAGTTTCACAGATAAACGCAGACCTGACGAGCGGGTGTGACTTAACACAGAAGCGGCTTTTAGAAACGAACGCCAAATTGTGCTTCATGGGTACAACGAAAGTAGGCGCTTTTGATATTGAGGAAGCAACTGCCCTGTCATTCTTAAAAGGGGTGAATCCGAATGGACGGCCTAACAGCGATGTGCTTCGACCGTTCCGCAACGGCAGCGACTTAGTGCGGGTCAATTCTAATCGCTGGATTATTGACTTCGGTGTCGGCACACCTATGTCAGACGCGGCTTTGTATGAAGGCCCATTTGAATATCTTGTGCAGCACGTAAAGCCAGAGCGCGAGAAGAATAACGATAAATGGCGCGCTAAGAATTGGTGGCTGCTAGGTCGAACTTTACCTGATTTTAGAAAAGCCGTTTCAAATTTACATCATTACATTGCAACGCCGCGAGTAGCGAAGCACAGAATATTTGTTTGGCTTGATACTGTCATCTTACCTGACTCAAAAGTTATCGCAATTGCTCTATCTGCTGATATCAGTTTCGGCGTGCTTCAATCTCGCATTCATGAAGTTTGGACGCTCGCCACTTGCGGCTGGCACGGGATTGGGAATGACGCGACTTATAATCCGACCGCTTGCTTTGAGACTTTTCCTTTCCCTTCTTCTGTTACTGAGGAACAGAGAGAAGCAATCGCTTCGGCGGCGCGGAGGCTGGATGAACTGCGTAACAACTGGCTAAACCCAAAGGAGTGGACGCGCGAAGAGGTGCTGGAATTTCCCGGCTCAACCTCTGGCCCCTGGGCGCGTTACGTAGCGAACGCGGACGAGCGCGGCATCGGAACCGTGCGTTACCCCAGACTCGTGCCGAAGGACGCCGAGGCCGCAGCACAGCTTGCTCGCCGCACGCTGACCAACCTCTACAACCAGCGCCCCGCGTGGCTTGAGATGGCTCACGCTAAACTGGACGAAGCGGTCTTTGCCGCCTACGGCTGGGAGCCTTCCGTCACGGACGAAGAGATACTGGACAGGCTGCTCAAGCTGAATCTTACCGAATAAGCAAGACCCCTTCAGGGCTGGCGAGGCTCGGGCTTGTCGCCGAGCCTGTAGTCTTCGACTGCGCTCTTGAAGCGCTTGTAGTTGCTGAACTCCTGCGTGATGTTAAACTCCATGCCCTTGAAGAGAAGGATTTTGGCCGAGACGTTGACCTGCGTGAAGACGGGCAGCCAGACGCCGTCCTCCATCCGCTGCTGCTCGAACGCGAAGGCGGTGCCGGGACGAATTGAAGCCAGTAGCCCGCCGCCCACCTTGTAGCTGTCCGTCAGGCGCGCTTCCAGTCGCACGACCTGTTTTTCCACGGGGTCAATCCAGATGATGCCTGTCAGCTTCTGTGCGATTGACTCCATATCGTTACGCGGCTTGTAGCCCGGGCGCGGCCGGAAATCGAAGACGATCGTCTCGCGCTCCCGCAGCCGCTCGCGGCGAGGGCTGACCAGCTCGGCCGTGCGAAGAAAGTCAGAGATGCCGGGGTCATCATCCTGCTTCTTATTCTTCTCGCCTTCTCGCTCGCGTTTCTCTGCCGCCTTCTGCCTGTTGCGCTCGGCCTTCTCAAGCTCTTCGGCGACACGCTTCTCCTCCCTGGTCGCGCGCTCGCCCGTGAGTGCGACGCCGTCCTCGCTGATGAGCTTGCGCACGAACCTTGCGCCCGGCACAGGGTAGACCTCGTAAATCCTGACTGTCTCCTTTGTTAATTCGCCCTTGCCGTTTATCTGCCGCTGGGTGTTCCGCTCCAGAAAGGTATATTCGCCGACGCGCTCGTCAATCTGCTCCTGATTCCTGTCCACCTCCCTGAGCAGCTTATCTACGTCCAGAGCTTCGGACGTAGGAGGGTCGAATCTACTCACAGCAACGCCCGTGTTGTAGCGCACAATGTTGAGCGTGAGTGTCAAAGTGCCTGTCCCGCCCAGTTCTCTTTCCACGCGATGCGGCTGAAGCAGCTCGCCTTCGGGCCTGTAATCGCTGAAGCGGAGCGTCATTGCCCTGGCCTCGTCCCTGACTTTCAAAAGCAGAAAGGAGCGAGCGCCGAACCAGTAGCGCAGCCGCGCCCCGTTTCGCATGGCGAACTCCACGACGTACGCAGGCTCCGGCTCCGTCTGATCAAGATTGAGCGTGCGAGCCAGCACGTTCTGCTTCTTATAGTCAACCAGGCGGCTGGCGTCCAGCATCGCAAGCAGCATGGCCGCGTGCGCCTCTGCGTCGGTCAGCGTGCGCAAGCGCCCGTCCAGGCCGCGCATCCATGCCGAAGACGAGTTAGCAGCCTCCTGAATCTCGCCGTTGTGAAAAATCAGGTCCCAGCGCACGCTCCCCGGCGCTCTCATCTCCGTCACGGCGCGGCCAATTACCTGCTCCTTCAGCGCGACCGTCCATTCAAAGCGCGCATCTCTCACAGCCGCCACGCGCTTCTTGCCTCCAATCGCCTTAACATAATTGCCCACGACCTTTTCCGCAGGCGGAAGCTTCTGCGCCGGAGAGGCTGCGGGCAGAAAGAGCGCGAGCAACAACGCGAACGAATACACCGCGACGCGGCCGCCATGGGACAGAGCGGCACACACTTTGGAAGAGGATGAGCCGTATGTTTTCATCTCAAATTTGTAAGGCTTAAAGGGAGAGCAAATCTTAAATAGCGCGCCTATCATAAACGATTACGGCCCCGCACAAAAAAGATTCCTGCGATAACGGGCCTCGTATAAGATAGACACAGGAGCGCGCGCCCCGGTTGGCAGAAAGATGGAATCGATTCATTAATAGAGGGGCCCGTTTCTTCATTTAATCAATGAAGAAACGGGCCCCTCTATTAATTACTTAATCATTCCGCACTCTGCATCGCTTATGATGGTTGGCCTTCGGTCGTCTCATTAGCGCCGGGAGGCTGCGGCACTTCCGCATCCATGGCCTCGGCGGATTCCTGCTCGGCCTCCAGCTCATTCTCCTGATTATTTCGCGCGGGGTCTGCATCGGGCGCGCTGCCCGTAGATTTATTCTGCTCGGTCATTTCCCTTCAGC
>DASVVZ010000263.1:0-3583 GCA_036389875.1 Pyrinomonadaceae bacterium | reverse complement strand
CAACAATAATTCACAAAGAGCTAAAGATGCGCGTGCGGCTAAGATGAACGGAAAAGTATTTACCGCTAAACACGACATCGCCCCACTAAGGCTAACCCTGTGGGGCGACGGAGCGCGCGCCGGAAAGCTCCGGCACAATTTTTGGAAGACGGTGCGTACGTTCACCGCATCGACTGTAAAGAGCCACAGTGTTTAGCCCTTATCTCGAACTTCTCCCTGTGTCGCGGGAGAGCGCGAGTACAGCCTTCCATGTACTGTACCAAGTGCTGAAGATTTTATGTATCTTGACCTCTCCTGTCAAGTTTCACCTTGACCGCATCCGATGCGTACAGGCGAAAAAAGCCAGGGAAAGCTATAAGTCTTGCGCTTAACATGAGATTGTTATAAAAAGCCTCCGACTTCCGGGGCCGCATTTAACCCTTAACACTCTGAATCGTTATCGAAGGAGATAAATAATGAACGATGCCTCTCGAAAAAGACTGGACAAGATTCACCCTGAGCTGGCGAGTCGCATACGCGCGCTGCTGGACGCCCTGACACAGCACGGCCTTCAGGTAGAGGTCGTGCAGGGCTTGCGCACCTTCGCGGAGCAGGACGGACTGTTCGCGCAGGGCAGAACCAAGCCCGGCCCCGTCGTCACGCGCGCACGCGGCGGGCAGAGCAATCATAACTATGGACTGGCGGTAGACCTTGTGCCCTTCATCAACGGGCAGCCGAACTGGAACGCCCCGCTTGGCGTCTGGACTACGATAGGAAGCGAGGCCGAGAAACTCGGTCTGGAGTGGGGCGGCGACTGGAAGAAGTTCGTTGACAAGCCGCACGTACAGCTGCCGGGCATGAGCGTGGCGGAATGTCTCTCGCTCTACAGAAGGGGCGGCAACAAGCTGGACCTGGTCTGGGCGGAAGCTACGCGAAGGCTGCTGGGCGCATCGCCTGCATTCGTGACTACGCCCTCTGGCGGAACTGCTGCGACCGGTTCAACCACCTCAGCGCCCGGCGCTACCGGAACGTCTTCATCGCATCCGACGCTGCGCTTGAACTCTCGCGGCGACGCCGTGCGCGCCTTGCAGGAAGCGCTGGCAGGAGCGGGATTGTTGTCCGCGTCCGGCGCTGACGGAGTCTTCGGCTCAGGCACGCTCGCTGCGGTCAAGAAGTTCCAGCAGAGCAAGGGGCTCCCGGCGGACGGCATAGTCGGCTCCGCCACCTGGGAAGCTCTCCTGAGCACGTCATCCTCCATGAAAGGCATCCCCAGAGAAGCCAAATCGATGCCGCGCGGCCGCGGGGCAGCTAAGAAAACGTCGAAGCGCTCCACGAAGCCTGCGAAGCGAGCCCGAAAGTCGTCGAAGAAACGATAGAAGAGGCCGCAAACTCCAGATCCCGGGCGCTGAGTCAAAAGAAAGCGTTCTTCGACTCAGCGCCCGGGATCTGGAGTTTTGGACTTCGTTTGCGCTCTTTTCAGCTTCTGGTTAATTGCCTGTACTTGATGCGGTGCGGCTGGTCTGCGGCGGCGCCCAGGCGGGCGCGTTTATCGGCCTCATACTCGGAGTAATTTCCGTCGAACCAGACCACGCGGCTCTCGCCCTCGAAGGCCAGTATGTGTGTGGCGATTCTGTCCAGGAACCAGCGGTCGTGGCTGATGACTACCGCACAGCCGGCGAAGTTTTCCAGCGCTTCTTCGAGCGCTCGCATGGTGTTGACATCCAGGTCGTTCGTAGGCTCGTCCAGCAGCAGGACGTTTGCGCCGGACTTCAACATCTTCGCAAGGTGAACCCGGTTGCGCTCGCCGCCCGACAGGGCCCCTACCTTCTTCTGCTGGTCCGTGCCGCCGAAATTGAAGCGCGCGACGTAAGCACGCGAGTTCACTTCGCGCGCGCCCAACTGCACAGTATCCGCGCCTCCCGAAATCTCTTCCCAGATGGTCTTGTCGGCATTGAGCGTGTCCCGGCTCTGGTCTACGTAAGCGAGCGTGACCGTCTCGCCCGTGCGTATGGTGCCGGAGTCCGGCTCTTCCTGCCCCGTAATCATCCTGAAGGTGGTCGTCTTGCCTGCGCCGTTCGGGCCAATGATGCCGACGATGCCGCCGGGCGGCAGAGAAAACGTCATGCCGTCAATCAAGAGATTGTCGCCGTAAGCCTTAGAAACGCTCTCGGCCTGTATGACTATGTTGCCGAGGCGCGGGCCCGGCGGGATGTAAATCTCAAGCTCTTTTCCACGGCGCTCGCTCTCCTGGCTGAGCAGTGCTTCGTAGGAGTTGATGCGCGCCTTGCTCTTGGCGTGACGGCCCTTGGGCGTCATGCGAATCCACTCAAGCTCTCGCTCAAGCGTCTTCTGTCTCTCAGACTCCGCCTTCTCTTCCTGCCTCAGGCGCGTCTGCTTCTGCTCAAGCCAGGAGGAATAGTTTCCCTGCCAAGGGATGCCCTGGCCGCGGTCGAGCTCAAGAATCCAGCCCGCGACGTTGTCCAGAAAGTAGCGGTCGTGCGTGACGGCTATGACCGTGCCCGGATATTTCTGCAAGTGCTGTTCAAGCCAGGCCACGGATTCAGCATCCAGATGGTTCGTAGGCTCGTCCAGTAGAAGAATGTCCGGCTCTTGCAGCAGCAATCGGCAGAGCGCAACGCGGCGCTTCTCTCCGCCGGACAGAACCCGTACGGGCGTGTCGCCGGGCGGGCAGCGCAGGGCGTCCATGGCCATCTCAAGCCGCGCGTCCAAGTCCCACGCGCCCGCGGCGTCGAGCTTCTCCTGCACGGTTCCCTGACGCTCAAGCAGAGCGGCCATCTCGTCGTCCGTCATGCTTTCGGCGAACTTCTCGTTAATCTCATCGAACTCTTTGAGAAGGTCTACGACCGGCTGCACGCCCTGCTCCACGATTTCGCGCACGGTCTTTGTCTCGTCAAGCTGCGGCTCCTGCTCAAGAAAGCCCACGGAGTAGCCGGGAGAGAAAACCAGCTCGCCCGTGAACTCCTTGTCGCGCCCGGCGAGAATCCTCAACAGAGAGGATTTGCCGGAGCCGTTCAGGCCAATGACGCCAATCTTCGCGCCGTAGAAGTAGGAGAGATATATGTCTTTGAGGACAGCCTTGCGGTCGTAATGCTTACTGACGCCGACCATCGAACAGATAATCTTGTTGGGAGCTGTGGTGCTCATTATTTTTCCTGTGTACCTCCGCGACGAATCCTAAGCTATGTGGCGCGGGATGACAAATGAGGGAGCAAAAAGGGGGCCTTGGAAGCTGCGGATTTCGCAGATGGAATTGCGATCCCGGGCCTCTGTATTGCGATACCGAACGCCGGGATCGCAATTCCAGCTCTTAGGATGGCGATCCCCCGCACAAAAAACGGGACACTTTTCAGGCGATTTACGGGGTTTTCGGGCGAATGCCTGATATTTCAGGCTCTGGCCGCGCCGTCCGCGTGGTCGTAGTCAAATTCGCTCGCCGCACCGGCAGAGGGGCTTAGGCTGATGATGACGGATTTGGAGGCGGGCGTGTTGCTCTTGTCGGCCACGCTTCCGACCGGCACCAGTACGTTGGTTTCCGGAAAGTAGGTGGCGGCGCAACGTCTGGGGATGCTGAAGGGAACTATAC